>CAZBRK010000020.1:0-8386 GCA_964494445.1 uncultured Pseudomonadales bacterium | reverse complement strand
TTGGGGCCGCCCTTAGCTTCCTTTTTCTCACCATTCTTCCTTTTTGGTCAAAGAAGTCTTTCAAAGCTCTTTTCATTCTTACCTCTATTGCTCTTGTTTTAACTTTCTCTCGAGCTAGTTATATCAGTCTATTCTCTGGGTTAGCCTTCCTTTTTCTTTCTTCACCCAAAACAAGGAAAACATTTCTACCATTAATTGCCATCTTTGCTGCCTTAATTTTACTTGCACCCAAGCCTTCTGGCCAGGGAGTCAATCTCTTGCGCACCTACTCGATTTCTTCTCGTTTACTCAACTATCAGCAGGGCCTCAAATTAAGCCTCAGGAACCCTCTTACCGGCCTTGGTTTTAATACCTTGTCAACTCATCAGAATACAGTTACAGACACCATCTCCCGGTCTTCTGCGGGCTTAGACAACTCTTTTCTTTTCATCTTGTCTACAACTGGTCTTATTGGTCTCTCGGCCTATCTTTATCTCCTCTATTCTTTCTTTCGTAATAGTAAGAATCTTTTTCTTAAAGCCGGCCTTATATCCCTGATTACTCACTCATTTTTTAACAACACCCTCTTCTATATTCCCATTCTCATTCTCCTACTCTTGAGTTTTAACTTTACTGAACGTAGCGCACGTTCAAGCTAACAGTACTGGTATTTCCTGCTGGGTCAGTCGCTACTACTTCAATTGTGTTGTCTCCTTCACTTAAACGTAGTGCGTGGCTAAAAACACCTTCACTGTTTATGTTGGTATACAGACCGTTGATGGTCACTTTGGCAGTAGGCTTATTTACCAAACCATTAACCTCTATTGTCTGGTTTTGTTGACCGAAGTACTCACTTCCATCCTGGGGATTATCCACACTCATCTCTAGAGGTTCTTTGTCCCACTCCACTTTCTTTGTGGCTGAGAAACTTTCATTGCCAGCTTCATCCTTAGCTTTTACCGAGATTTCATTTTTACCTTCATCCAGCTCTATCCAGACAATAAAATTACCCTCATCATCTGCATCGTCAGTTGCTTCCAGTTCCTCGTTCAGCCAGATAGTTAACTCTGCCTCTGCTTCTGTATATCCTTCTATCTTTAGTCGACCACTATTAGTTGCTTCTGGAAGGGCTGCTAACACGGGGGGTTGGGGAGGGAGAAAGTCTTCGGTAGTTGTGCTACTTGAAGATCCTCCAGTTCTACCAATAATCTCGACAATCAAGGGAAATCCCCACTTAAGTAAAGCTAAGGTCAGTAATAAAGAGAGAATGACATAGTAGCGAGATCTTTGCTGCTTCGCTCTAGACTTATAGCTTCTTTTTTTTCTCATGAGCCCAGTTTACCAAATCTGATTGATAGAAACACGTTTATTCTTTATTCTCTCTTGTGGGTATAATCTGAATTACCAGCGGTGGTAGTTCAGTTGGTAGAACGTCTGCTTCCCAAGCAGAAGGTCGAGGGTTCAAATCCCTTCCACCGCTCTCAGTTGCCACTTGCCTGTTTCCAATTGATATTCTTATAGGTCTATAGTAAAATATAAACTCATGAAAAGATCTATAGAGCAATCAGAATCTGGAAAATTAACTCATTCTGAAAAACTAAATAATAGTCGGCCGTCCGTTGCCTTAGAAGGCCCTGTTTGTGCTGGCAAGTCTACGTTACTTGGAACCTTGTCCGGATATGGTTTTTCAGGCATTAATGAATATTCAGAATATGTTTCTTCTACTAGAAAAGATTTTCCTATTTTTCCTCCAAATTCACCTGATGTATCCAAGGCTAGTTTCCAATTCTTCTTGGAACTAGAAAGGCAACGTTTTCAGAGCATGTCTGATCAAATAGTTTCAGGACCAACGATTTTGGATAGAAGCATACATACACTATTAGCCTTTGAGGTGGGAGCCAAACAGCTTACGGGAATAGATATATTACCTTGGGCTACAAAATTTGTATCAAATCATCCAGAAAATATAATTTGGCCTAATCATATAGTTTATCTTGACTTAGCCCCTGACGAATCCTTATTGAGGGCAAAAAAAGAAAATCATAAAACTGCAGATTTTCTTTTTGATTCTGGTTTCAACCAAGGTTTTTGTTCCTACTTCTTAAAATTGAAGGAACTTTATCCTTCGTGTGTAACATTTATTGATGCTTCTAATTCACGAGAGCAAGTTGTCCAAGATGTTTTAGGCTTATTGTTTTAACAAAAATTTAATATCTGTTTCAATTCTGGAACAAAACCAATTACTGGCTCGATTTTTCTGTACTCAATTCCAAAGTTTTTAATTATATTATCTTTGTCCTCGCTATCGTCAATAATTGTGCTTTCACCAGGTCGTAGTTTATGTAAAGACAGAGATCTACCAAAAAATAAACTATTACCATGTCCGTCTGCATCACTTTTCATAACCTTAAGATCATAAGAATTTAAAATACCATCGAAGATTTTATTCAATCTTAATGCCGGAACCGTCCACCGAGTGAATGAATCCATATTGTCTGTAGCGATGAATACTTTCACTCCTTTATTTTGAATAGTCTTAATCAAGGGTAATACTTCAGTACTCACATATTCCATTTTCCGACAACCTGTTACAAATTCGTCAAACACATTCTTTCGATCCAGATTAGAATTCGAAACAATATTGTCAATTATATCTTCGCTTTTACATTCACCTTTCATCCAAGGTTTAATAAGATGATGTAATTTACCAAAAAGAGTATTTTCAATTTCTTGAAACAAAAGGTGGTTTTTGTGGTGAGGATCTTCTAAATGCCCCCAAAACTTTGATGCCGACAATGTCCCATTCCAATCAAGAAAAATTGTTTTGTATTTTTTCATTTAGAGATTCCTTTAGGGTTAACTTAAGATAATAATTAAAGTATATATCATGGGTTTCTTTAAATAAAATATCTTTTTCGCGTTTTCTAATGGTTGATTCTTTATCATGAATATGCAAGGCAAGATATTTCATTTCAGGGATTATAAAACTATCATACTTGGCTATCAATTTTGTTACTAATGATGTCTCTTCGAAACCATATTTTCCAAAAACACCACTACAACCCTTAACGGTTAAAGCTTTTTTTCTGTCTACAATAAAAAGACCACCTAAAACCATATTAGTCAGCATCCACGGTCCGTAAAAACCATTTTTTGGCCAATTTCTAAGATTGTCCGTATTTTTTATTATCTCAAACGTTTTATCTATAAATTCTTTGTCTTCTTCACACCCAATCCAAGAACTTTGATATATACAATAAAATCTGAAATCATTGTTTTGCAAGAAGAGTGTTGACAAGTCTACATCAATTTCTTTAAGGCTTATAAAGTTAAACAAACTAAAAGTAACAGAGTTTCTTTGTTTATGAATTCTTAAATGTTCCACGAAACTGCGAGGGTGAACTATTATGTCAGAATCAACAAAGGCGACTAAATCATTTTTAGCTTTGGACAAACCAACATTACGTGAGTAAAATCGTCCTTGATTATCGTCAAGTTCAATAAGGCTTATCTTACCCAAGAATCTAGGATTGATGGTTATAGTAGCTGGGAATTTCTTTGATCCATCATCTACCACAATTACTTCGGCTTCAATATTTCTAATGGCTTTAAAGATGTGTTCTAGACACAGATTTATTGTGTTTTTAGTGTTGTGATACGGTACTACAACACTAAGACTGGGCAGTTCCCAATTTTCTAACAAATCTAAGCTTCCATAATTATTATTATGGTCAATTACTTTTTTGCCAAGAGAATTGAGGGGATATTTTCTAATCATCGGTTTTTGGTTTATAAATTATTGAACCAAACACATTTTTCTTAAATTCAGCCATTAAGGAAAAGAATGGTGGTAGACTATGAAAGATAATAACCGGAATACTAAATAAGGACACCAAAATTAAGGGTAAAAAACCAATGGTTTTATGGTGAAACCCAGCATAGGAGAAAATCTCAGGGAAGTTTTTGTAAACCAGATAATATTGTAGAGGACCATAAATAATAACGGAAAGATAAGCAAATAAAATAATGGGTAAACTATCGGTAAATATGGGAGAAATTAATGCAGTCAGAACCAAAGATCCGGAAGTAAGCCACGCCAGAGCAGAGACAAACCCTTGAACGGTAAAGAGTGTTGAAGAAAATAAATTAGTAATCTTTAGTTTGTGTCGAAACTTAAAAACATGCCTAAGATAGTTAAAGTACTTCATTGGTCCCCAAAACCAAACAAATTTTTGATTCCAGTTGCCTTTAATACTCTTAGGTGAATTTGCCAACTCCAGTTGTGGTAAGGGATATATGTGCAATCCTTTACTTTTAATCAGGTATCCAAGAAATAAATCTTCAGTAATATTTTCTGTGGGGAAACCACCCATCTTTTTTATTGTAGATGTTTTTACAAATAAACCATGCCCGACACAATGAGCATTAGCGTACTTTTTCAAGAATTTATTCTTGTAGATAGATTGGCGTAGTAATCGGGGGATTTCATGAGTTAATGTCCATCTTGACTGAAGAATAGCGAGTGTTTGCAAAAACATTCCTTTAATTCCTCCACCAATTTCCTGAAAATTGTTTAAGAATACGGCTGATTGTTGAGCAACTTTGAGCTTAGGATAGCGTATGAGAAGACTAAAGAATCCAATGAATGTATTTGGATGAGGTTGAGAATCAGCGTTATAAACAACTATAAAAGAATTATCATCATCGATTTGGTCTATGGCAAAGTTCAACTGATGTGCCATAACACCTTTAGAGTTGGGGTAGTCTAGGACAGATATAAAAGAATCAAGCTTATTTTCTTTTATATATTTACCAACCATTTCGTTAGTCGACGGTCCAACAATTTTTTTATCAAACTCTCTTTGAGTAGTTATAACCACCACTTTTAAATTAGAAAACGTCTTAAATTTATCCACAAAATAATCTAATGTTTGAATGATAATTTTCTGCTCTCTCAATACAGGAATCAAAACATAAAGATTCAGTGAATTCTTGGGGCTTAAACCCTTTGGTTTTTTCTGATTCTTTTTGAGCCAATTAAATGATTGGGATAGAAAAACTAAAGTTGATAGTCCACGAAAAAAAATAATGCTAGAGATGGCAAAAAGTAGGTTTTTCATAATGGAATTATATTTTGATGCCAAACCTTATTCTTTAGTGGCTCCAAGCGACCTACTTTATTGGGTTCAATTTTAAGATTGACTGTCATCAGATATATTATGTCCCAGCCTATTAATAATAATCGATGAATTTCTAACATTTCTTTAGTAATCCATGGAGAATTGTAAGACTGGAGGAACAACTTGGTCTCTTTTTTATTAAGGAAATGTAGATATATAAACTGAGATATGTCACAAGAAAATGTGTCCCATCTACAATCAGCCCAATCTAAAAAAGCTAACCTACCATTATCTTGCCTAACCATGTTCTCACCATTCAAATCTCCATGAATTAGACAACAATATTCACTCTTAAAGACGACTTTCTTATCTAAATTGTGAATGTCTTTTTTGATTATCCTAATAGTTTCAAGAACTGTCTTATTTATTAACTTGTTTTTACTCCCCTTGAGACTAATAAGCGGATCCGTAACAAATACTTTTAAAATCACCCTGGGATCATAGGTACCATTAACAAGAAAATCATCTTCTGGAATGTATTTATTAATTAGGTTTTTATTTTTTCTAGAAAAACTATGTAATTTTTTTAGGGCCTTACCAGATTCGATAATAAACTGGTCAGTTTTTCTATAATTTGGCTCAAAAACCAATTTTTGTTCCGCAATGAAACCAGGAAAATTACGAGGAGTTAATTTAAAGTAAGGTTTAGGAACAAATTTTGTATTTGCTAATAATTTTTGAGCGTAAAACTCTCTATTTATGGCATCAGATTGATCATGGGGTAAAAATTTAAAAAAAACATTACTTAGAGTAAAAGTAGAATGGATAGTATCTTTAAAATGATTAACCCAACTATTCTCTGTTAATTTCATTAAAGGTAATATTTTTATAATCCTTTTTCACCAAATGATGTTTTAGCTTTCCATCAGTTAAGACATCTACTTGTTTTTGACGTTCTTGATTGTACGAACTGTTAAGGGTTTTGTCATAGAAACCTGGATGTAAAATTACCTCAGTTACCCCATCCGGAGCATTGTCAAGTAATTTAATCAAATGATTCTTAGTTAATTTACCTACATCGTAAAAATCAAACTCACTATGGTTTGGATGAATCAATCTAGGACACTTCATGTCATGAAACCAACGGGTAGGTAAATTATATTTAAGTAAAAACTGGCAAAAATTTATAGTAAAACCTTCAGCTAAATACAAAGCATGATGATTATTAATATGATCTGGCTTACCCAGCTCTTTACTAAAACGATTCATTTGTCTTTCAAATTCTTCAAACACTTCTTTCCACTCATTTTGTGTCAAAACAATCTGCTTACTTAAGGCTGCTTTTACTTTGCCATTTTCGCCAAACAAAGTGTTGTTCTTATTCAAGAAGGTACCTGGACCAGACACATTAAGGTGAATTCCCACAGAGATTCCTTTATCAACTGCCTGTTTGTATGCATCTTTATATCTCGGTGAGTTAACAAACAAGCTTGCACTTTTAACAACCCCTTTTTCTGCAGATTTAAAGATTCCTAAATCAACCAATTCTGACCAACCCAAATCATCAGCGTTAAAAATAAACGATTTCACGACCAGATTTTACCATTTTCACCTAAACCTAGATATATTTTTGATTAAACTCTCAATTTACCCTTGCCAATCTTTTAAATTAAGGTATTAAATTAGCCAATATTTTTCAAATAGGAAACCGTATTTTTAGAATCATTCTTGTAACTATTGAGAAGTTTTTCTATAAATTCCAAGATACCTATCGTTATGTTCAATACTAGCTGGCATACCAAAGACATAACCATTCTTGTACACTCCGAGGAAATCTTCTACTACCATCTGATTAATCTTTTCAGGATCATAAACCATGTCTATCATCCACTCGTAGCCTTTTTCCTTGGCGTTATCCTTGTTTATCTCCTTATTAATCTCAAACTGTTTTTTATTTGCCATATACACACATCTTATTCTCTTAGTCCATTTTTTTCAAATACCTTCCTTGTATTTTTTTCTTTCATCCACCATAATGATGGCGATGGGTTTTAATCAGTATCGTCAACGCCAAAGCAATCTTTATCAACCGGGCTCTAAAGTTCCTTTTTCTGTCAGCCGTTCCAAGATCGACATGTTCAAAGACTGTCCTCGTTGCTTCTACATGGACCGTCGCCTTGGTTTGCCCAAACCTAGCATCCCCGGTTTTTCCTTGAACAACGCTGTTGACAATCTTTTTAAGAACGAATTTGATCTTCTTCGTAAAAAAGGTGAAAGTCATGAACTAATGAAGAAGTACAAGATTGACGCTATCCCTTTCAAACATCCCAAATTATCTGAGTGGCGTGATGACTACTACAGGTACGTTGGTGCAGCCGTAGTTCATCCTGAAACCAACCTTAAAATCACCGGTATTGTTGATGATATCTGGCAAACTCCCAAGGAAGAACTCTTGATTGTGGACTACAAATCTACCTCTACTACCAAAGAAATCAATCTTAATGATAAGTGGAAGAAAGGCTACAAGCATCAAATTGAACTTTATCAGTGGATCTTTAGACAACTAGGCTTCAAAGTTTCAGACACCGGCTACATCGTCTATGCTAACGGTCGCAGGAACAATCCTCGTTTTGACGCCAAACTCGAGTTTGATCTGACAATACATCCATTTAAGGGTAGTGATTCTTGGGTAGAACCCGTTTTAAAAGACATTAAAGACTGTTTAGAGTCTGATGAACTACCCAACCCAGGAGTAGACGAAGAGGGGAATATGTGTGAGCACTGTGCCTACAAAAAAGCCTCTGCTGAAAAAGTAGCTCAAATGAAAAGGGCGTGAAAATTGAACAATAAATTTTTTACTCGTTTTTAGTGGTCTCTTTCTAGAATAAACTTCATCAATGTCTCAATCTTGCTTCTAGCAGGTTCTTTATTAAGAAACCCTAGCTCATTTTTTAGTATCTCCAAGGCTTCTTTTTGGTATTTTTTTGCTTTTTTCTTGGCATAATCAATACTGCCATACTCTTTCATTTTTTCCAGAACCCAACTTACTTCTTCTTTTGTTTTTTTACTCTGGTCTTTTTTTAAGAACTTTTCTAGTCTTTTTCGATCTTCTTTACTTGCGTTGTTTAACAAATGAATCAGGATCACTGTTCTTTTACCCTCATATAAATCATTACCCTTAGTCTTCAAACCTTCAAAATCACCAGTTACGTCTAGTAAGTCGTCTACGAGTTGAAAACATCTACCTAGACTCCTGCCAAACCTGGTTATCTTCTCTATCTCATCCT
>CAZBRK010000019.1:6955-8482 GCA_964494445.1 uncultured Pseudomonadales bacterium | reverse complement strand
AAAAGTGTTGTTACCGGTGTCGAGATGTTCCACCAAACTTTAGATCAAGGTCAAGCTGGCGACAACGCTGGTATCCTCCTTCGTGGTGTTGAAAAAACAGACATTCAAAGAGGTCAGGTTTTAGCCAAAGCAGGCTCTATTAAACCTCACAAGAAGTTTTCTGCTCAGGCATACATTCTTTCTAAAGAAGAAGGTGGTCGCCACACTCCTATCCTTAATGGATACAAACCTCAGTTCTTCATCAGAACAACTGATGTTACTGGTGAGTTGAAGCTTCCTAAAGGTACAGAAATGATCATGCCTGGTGACAATGCCGACAGTGTTGACGTTGAACTCATTCAACCAATCGCTATCGAAGAAGGTTCTAAGTTTGCTATCCGTGAGGGTGGTATGACCGTTGGAGCTGGAGTAGTTACCAAGATCAACGACTAAAAATTAAGACTTTGACATATGGCCGCCCCTAAAGATCAGCTCCGCATCCGCGTCAAACTAAAATCATTTGACCACCGGGTAATTGACGAGGCTGCCAACAAGATCATTCAGACCACATTATCTTCTGGAGCTAAGGTAGCTGGTCCTGTTCCTTTACCCACCAAAAAGAAAAGCATTGTTATCACCACCAGTCCTCACACTGATAAAGATGCTCGTGAGCACTATCGCGTTTTAACCCACAAAAGGTTAATCGATATTTTAATGCCCACCAACAAAACGATTGATTCTTTACAACATCTTGATCTCCCTGCCGGTGTCGGCATCGAAATTAAGATGTAACGATTTAATAAATTAAACTTTAAATAATATGACCAATTGCCCTGTTTACAGGTTAATCAGTCACTCTAAACGACAAAATGATAAAACAAGTGTACGCCACCAAGCAAGACATGAAGCAGGTTTTCCTGAATGGGCGACGCGTGCCCGTTACTCTGCTTAAAGTTCAATCTCATCATGTTATTGGTCAGAGAACTGTTGATAAAGATGGTTATTTTGCTCAAATCCTTGGTGTAGGTCAAACCAAAAAGGCTCGTCATACCAACAAAGCTCTCGAAGGCAATCTTAAGAAGAATAAAATAAACTTTACTCCTAAACACATCAAAGAGATAAGAACTGAAGACTTGGAAGAATACTCCATCGGAGAAGAAGTTAGAGTAGAAGACACTCTTACTCCTGACTCTAAAATTCAAGTTACTGGTACATCTAAAGGTAAAGGTTTTACTGGTACCATCAAACGTTGGAACTTCTCCGCTCAAAATCGTACTCATGGTCAATCTGACCGTCGTCGCGCTCCAGGTTCAATTGGTCGTGGTACCACCCCAGGTAGAGTTCTTCCTGGTAAAAAAATGGCTGGTCATCACGGTAGCCAAACCATTACCGTCACCAACCTTAAGATTGTCTCCTACGAGCCTGAGAAGCACCTTTTAACCGTCTCCGGCCTCATTCCTGGTGCTCGCAACAGTTTAAACAAAATTACCATCCTTAAACACGCTCCTAGGGTCGAGGTAAAAGAAGAAAAGAAAGAACTTAAAAAAG
>CAZBRK010000019.1:0-6855 GCA_964494445.1 uncultured Pseudomonadales bacterium | reverse complement strand
AAAGAACTTAAAAAAGAAACCAAACCGGAAGTTGTTAAAGAAGTTAAAGAATCTAACAAAAAATAATCATGTCTACTAAAACCGTTAAAACCACCAAGCCCACCAAAACCAACAAAACTGTTAAGTCTAGTTCTGCTAAGATTTCTGTTTTTAAGACCGAGGTTCCTCAAAAACTCATATCTCAAGCAATTCACGTTTATCAAGCCAACTCTCATCGTACTCCTTCTAAAGTTAAGACCCGTGGTGAAATAAAAGCTTCTACCAGAAAAATCTGGAAACAAAAAGGAACCGGCCGTGCTCGTCATGGTGCCCTTTCTGCTCCTATATTCGTTGGTGGCGGTATTGCTCACGGTCCTAAAGGTGTTTTGGCTAATCCTAAGTCTTTAAACAAGAAAATGAAAACTCTTTCTTTAGCCGGTATTCTTTCTATATATCAAAAAGACAACCGTCTTTCTTTAGTCAAACTTCCAACCGCTAAAGCTAGTCTCAAGACCAAGGATGCTATCAAGATATTTCCCGCTGAAGCTTTAAAAAAATCCTTCACTCTCGTTTACACCCAACTATCTACAGAACAGCTTCGAGGTTTCAGAAACATCAAAAATCTTTCTCTTATACTTGTTTCTCAACTCAACACCTTCAAGGTAGCTCAGTCCAACAACATATTCTTTACTGCTGAAGCTTTAGATGAAATCACCACCAAACTTAAACCTGTTTTAAACAGAAAAAATAAGAAAAAAGCAAAAAGTAAACAAACTACTAAAATTAAACTGAAATAAAATGTCTAATCCAATCAACAGCCGCAACATCATCATCAAACCCATCTTCAGCGAGAAGAGTCTCAAGGATAATGTTTTTAACCGTTATCACTTCAAGGTTGACACCCGTGCCAACAAGATACAGATCAAGCAGGCTGTTCAAGAACTCTTTGACGTTGACGTTGTTAAGGTCCGCACCATGATCATCAAGAACAGGCAAGAGAGGGATCGTCGTACTGGTAAGCCCAAAACAGTCAAAGGCTATAAGAAAGCTTCTGTTGAAATTAAACCAAAACAAAAGATTGATCTATTTAGCAATCTAAAATAACTTAAAAAATGTCTAAAAAATACAGTAAAAAACTCCATACAATTAACCCTAAAAAATCAGGACGTAACAATTCTGGTAAAATAACGGTTCGTCACCGCGGCGGTCGTCAAAAGAGATATCTCCGTCATATTGACTGGAAGCGTCAAATCCTTGACATGCCCGCCAAAGTTACCTCAATCGAGTACGCTCCAAATCGTACCTCTGATGTTGCTCTTTTAGTCTATCCCAACGGTATCAAGAACTACATTCTTGCCCCTCAGGGTTTGAAGGTTGATGACACAGTTATCTCCTCTGAAGCCGCTGATATCAAACCAGGTAACACTTGTTTACTCAAAAACATTCCTGTTGGTATCGCCATTCACGCTTTAGAGATCACTCCTGGTAAAGGTGGACAGTTGATTCGTTCTGCTGGTAACCATGCCTTAATTCAGTCCAAAGAAGGTGACAAGATTTTAGTCAAAATGCCTTCTGGTGAAATCAGACTTTTTAAAAGTTCTGCTCGTGCCACCATTGGTGCCCTTTCTAATCCTGAACACAAACAAGAAAAACTTGGTAAGGCCGGTCGTAAACGCCACATGGGTATTCGCCCAACCGTTCGTGGTGTAGCCCAGCATCCAGGTTCTCACCCACACGGTGGTGGTGAAGGTCGTTCCGGAATTGGTATGCCTTCTCCTAAGAGTCCTTGGGGTAAGAAAACCTTGGGTAAAATTACTCGTAAGAGAAAGAAATACTCTAACAAAGTTATTATTCAATCACGCCGTCGCAAGAAATAAGGCTAAAATAAATATAAATAAAGTAAAATAAACAATATGTCTAGAAGCAGTAAAAAAGGACCATACGTAGATGAGAAATTAGTCGCCAAGGTGAATAAGATGCAATCTAGTGGTAAAAAGCTCCCTATCAAGACCTGGGCTCGTTCCAGCCAGATTCCTCCAGAGTTCGTCGGTTTTACCTTCTTGGTTCACAATGGTAAACAATTTATCGAAGTTTTCGTATCTGAAAACATGGTTGGACATCGTCTAGGTGATTTCTCTCCTACCAGAACCTTCAGAGGCCATGGACGTATGACTAAACGTATCTTAGCTAAGACTTAATATCATGAATAAAAAACCTAACAACACCATCACTGTTACCGCCAGCGCAAGCTATGTAATCACTGGACCTCGTAAATGCAACTTAATTCTTAAGAGCATCGTTGGTCAGAATCCTGAATCTGCTATTGAAGTACTTAAATTTGTTCCTAACAGAGCATCAAAGTTTGTCATTAAAATACTTAAACAAGCTATTGGAAATGCCGCTGACCAGTACAAACTTGCTCCTTCTGACTTAGTTATCTATCAAGCCTATGCCACCAAAGCCAGTACCTCTCGTCGTATGAGATATGCCGGCCGTGGCCGTACTCAACCTTACAACAAGACAACTTCTCACATGACCGTTATTCTTAAGGCCAAACTTACTCCTTCTCCAGCTCCTAAAAAATCTTCTCCTGAGCCAAAAAAAGAAGTTAAGGCTGTTAAAGCTACCAAGACTACTAAAACCACTAAAAAGACTAAAACCGTTAAAAAAGTTAATACTAAAACAAAAATTAAATAATCAACATGGGTCAAAAAGTTAATCCTACCAGCTTCCGTACCGGCATCATCTTCCCCACCAAATCTATCTGGTTTGCTGACAAGAAGAACTATGCTAAGCAAGTTCTTGAAGACAATAAAACTCGTCGTTTCTTAGAGAAACGTCTTGCTTTAGCTGGTCTTACAAAAGTAGAGATTAAACGTTCCATTAACACCATTGATATCTATGTTCACGTTTCTCGCCCCGGTGTTGTCATTGGTCGTGGTGGTTCCAGTCTAGAACTTCTAAAAAAGGAGTTAAACAAACTTCTTTTAGGTTACCAGAATCCTCCCAAAAACTATCCCATCAAGGTTAATATTCATCCTTTAGAAGTCAAAAACCCAGATGTCTCTGCCGCTCTAGTTTTAGACCGTTTAACCAATCAGATAGAGAGACGCTATCCTCACCGTCGTGCCATCAAACAAGCCATTGAGAAAGTTATGGGTGCTGGTGCCAAAGGTATCAAGATTGTTCTTTCTGGCAGAATCGGTGGAGCAGAAATCGGCCGTACTGAAAAATACAAACAAGGTCGTATTCCTACCCAAACCATCAGAGCCAACATTGATTATGCAGAGAGACCAGCTTTAACTCGTTCCGGCTATGTTGGTGTCAAGGTCTGGATCTACACCGGCGACATTCTTAAAGGTAAGCAAGTTCAGTCAGACGTCAAAACCGATAATTACAGAAATACAAACAAATAAATTAGCTATTAATCATGTTACAACCAGCCAAAAGAAAATACCGCAAAGAATTCAGGGGCTCAATGAAGGGCAATGCTCAAAGAGGCAACTACCTTGCCTTTGGTGATTTTGGTATTAAAGCCATGTCTGGTGGTTGGGTTACTTCAGCTCAATTAGAGTCAGCTCGTCGTACTATTACCCACGCTACCAAACGTCAGGGTAAACTTTATCTTCGTGTTTTTCCTCACAAACCCTATACCAAAAAAAGTGCAGGTTCTCGTATGGGTTCTGGTAAAGCAGATATCCACGGTTATGTTGCTGTCATTAGACCTGGTGCAGTTCTTTTTGAACTTTCCGGAGTCGATTTAGCTATGGCTCAAGAGGCCATGCGTTTAGCCGGACACAAACTATCAGTTAAAACTAAATTTATTAAACGCTAATGCCTAAAAAAACCACCAAAACCACCATTAAAAAAGTTAATACCAAAAAGGCCAAGCCTTCAAGAGGTGCCAAGACCTTACTTGAACTTAAAAAAGAGCTTATTAATATTCGTTTAAAGATTAGAGCTGGTCAAGAAAAGAACACCAATGCTCACAAGCCTATCAAAAAACAAATTTCTCAATTACTAACCAAACAAAAACAAGAAAAATGAAAAAGAAACTCATAGGTATCGTCAAGAGTGCTAAAATGACCAACTCTGCTGTTGTAGTAGTTGATCGTATCAAGGCTCACCCTCTCTACCTCAAACGTACCAAGACCAGCAAGTCTTACTTAGTCGACAACAAAGTTAAAGCCAAAGAAGGCGACAGGGTTTCTATCGAAGAGACCAAACCATTAAGTCGTCGTAAACGTTGGCAAATTATTAAAGTTCTTAAGTAACCATGATTCAACTCAGAACAATGCTAAATGTTGCCGATAATTCCGGAGCCAAAATGCTGCGGGTTATCTTAGTTCATGGAGGTTCTAGACGTCGTTTTGGTCACGTTGGTGATGTTGTTACCGCCGCTGTTGAAGGTGCTGATCCTTTGGGTCAGACCAAAGACAAAGAAGTAATCAAAGCTGTCATTGTTAGAACCAGAAAAGAACGCGGTCGTCTTGATGGTACTTACGTTCGTTTTAGCGACAATGCCGCTGTTGTTATAGAATCCATTGCTAGCAAGGAACCTATTGGTACTCGTATCTTTGGTCCAGTTGCCAGAGAGGTAAAAGATAGGGGATTTATTAAAATAGCATCTTTAGCACCCGAAGTAGTTTAACTATTTAAATCATGAAAAAACTCAAAAAAGGAGACACCATAAAAATAACCGCCGGTAAAGACAAGGGTCAAACGGGTAAGATTCTTAAGGTTTTACCTCAAGATGACAAGGTTGTGGTGGAAAACTTAAATCTCTACTTTCGTCACGTTAAGGCCGCCAATAATCAACCTGGTCAAAAGACCAAACTTCCTCGTCCTATACCAGTTTCCAACGTAGCTCTTATCTGTCCTGCTTGTAAGAAACCTACTCGTGTTGGTTTTGACGCTTCTCAAAAACCCAAAGTTAGGGTTTGTAAAAAATGTGGTCAAGTAATTAAAAATGACACTAAATAATCATGGCTTCTACTTTTAAAACCACCTACCTCAAGAAAATTCGTCCTCAACTCAAAGATGAGTTAAAACTTTCTAGTATCGAGGCTGTTCCTAAAATTGAAAAAATTACCATCAACACCAGTTCCTCAGACTTTAAGAGTGATAAAGACTTTTTAGCCAAAACCAAAGAGTGGCTAACCGTTATTACTGGACAGAAACCTCAGGAAACCAAAGCCAGACTCTCTGTCGCTGGTTTTAACATTAGAGAAGGTGAAGTCATTGGTCTTAAATCAACTATTCATGGTGACAAAATGTACGATTTTTGCCAAAAACTAATCAGTTTAGTTCTTCCTCGTCTTAAAGATTTCCAAGGTGTCAGTCGTAAACACTTCGATAATCAGGGTAACTACACCCTCGGTTTTTCTGAACAAATCATCTTCCCTGAGATAGAATATGATAAAATTGGCAGGATTCAAGGGCTAGAAGTTACCATAACTACTAGCACCCCTGATCCTAAACATGCTTTTGCTCTTCTACAAGCTTTAGGAATGCCCTTTGCTAAAGAGGAGGAGACTAAAACAAAATAGTATTTGTCACTTATTTTATGGCTAAAAAAAGTAAAATCAACAAAGCAAAACGACTAAAAGGTCACTCAACCCGTGATCATAATCGTTGTCAGATCTGTGGCCGTCCTCGTGGCTACATTCGCTTCTTTGGTGTTTGTCGTCTATGTTTCCGCAAACTAGCTCTTAAAGGAGAATTACCAGGTGTTTATAAAGACTCAAAATAATATGGATCCACTCGCAGACTTACTTACTATACTTAGAAACGGTTACTTAGCTCGCAAGCTTGAAGTTTCTGCTCCTTATTCCAAGATCAAGGAAGCTGTTCTAAAGATTCTAAAAGACAATAAATACATCAAGTCTTTTTCAGTTGAAGACATTGACGAAGTCAAAAAAGTCTTCTCTGTTAAATTAAACTACGTTGACGATATTCCCGCTATTACCAAGATTGATCGTGTTAGTCGTCCTAGTGTCCGCACTTATGCCACTGCTAAAAAACTCCCCGGTTCTTTATCTGGTACTGGTATTACTATTATTTCCACTTCTTCAGGTGTTCTTACCGATAAACAAGCTCGTAAAAAAGGCTTGGGTGGTGAAGTTATTTGTCAAGTCTATTAAACATGAGTCGTATCGGCATGAAACCCATCCATCTACCTGAAAAAGTAACCCTAGTTATTGAACCCAGATTAGCTAAAGTCACTGGTCCTAAAGGTGAGCTCAGTTGTAACATTCCTAATAAAATCAAGGTAGAACAAAAAGACGGTTTAATTAGTGTTTCTCGTAATAACGATTTACCAGAAACCAAAGCTCTTCACGGTTTAGTCCGCAGTCTAATCAACAACATGGTTATCGGTGTTACTGAAGGTTACAAAAAAGAACTTCAGCTAGTCGGTACCGGTTATCGTGTTTCTGCTCATCCAGAAGGTCTTTCTCTTACCCTTGGTTTCTCTCACCCCGTTATCGTCAAGAAAGTTTCTGGAATTGAACTAGAAATTGAAGGCAACAACAAGATCTTTATCTCTGGAATAGACAAACAACTCGTAGGTCAAGTTGCCTCTGATATTCGCGGTCTTCGTCCACCAGAACCTTATAAAGGTAAAGGTGTTCGTTATGCTGATGAAGTCGTATTACGTAAAGCTGGTAAAGCCGCTAAGGCAGCTGAAGCCTAAAGAATACTTTAAAATATTGAATTTTAAATAAGTTAAAATGAAAAAATCACAAAGACAAATAGTTTATGAGAGAGCAGAAGAATACGCCAAGAAACATCTAAAAAAGATAAATGTCTCCATGGGGGACTATGATGGAGGTCAAAAATGCCACCATGTTGCTAGACACAGACTTGAGACGGGGG
>CAZBRK010000018.1:0-8767 GCA_964494445.1 uncultured Pseudomonadales bacterium | reverse complement strand
GCAGAAACAAAAGCAGAGTAACCTTGAGGATGATTCTCGGCCAGAGCTAAAGCGGCGTCGTTACCAGAAGAAACAAGCAAACCATAAATTAAGTCGGACATGGTCAACTGATCATCGGGTAAAAGATTCATGGTATGACCAACAGAGTGATCGGCTGAGTAAACAGTAAGGATCTGATCGGGAGTGTAGATGTCTAAAGCCACTAAAGCAGTCATCATCTTGGTGGTTGAGGCGGGATAGAGGGGGAGATTGGGTTCACGCTGGCAGATGACAGACTTTGAAGTTACATCGTAGATATAGAAGGAGAGAGCTTCTAGTTCTGGCAAATTAGAACAAGAGAAAGATGGTACTGAAGTGCCAGACCGAGTATAGGCGGACTTAACTTGAGGGGTAGGAGAACTAAGAGGAACGTCTTGTATAAGAGGAAAGAAAGAAAAGAGAGATAAAAGTATTAGGGCGATAAAAGAGATGGGGTGTTTGGCGAAGTGTTTGAACATGGAATCAAACCTTGATCCCTAGTTCCTTTAATTGTTCTGGAGTAGCTGGGCTGGGAGCATCGACAACACTGGTTTTACCAGAAGCAATAGCAGGGAAAGCCATGACTTCGCGAATACTAGTTTCACCGAGAATAACCATGAGAAGACGATCGAGACCCGGGGCGATACCACCATGAGGAGGAACACCGTAAGTGAAAGCTTCGAGAAGGTGTTTGAATTGAGATTTTTGTTCAGAGGTAAAACCAATGAGATCAAAGACTTTGTTTTGAATTTCGGCTTGGTGAATCCTGATACTACCACCACCAACTTCAAAACCATTAAGAACCAAGTCGTGCTGTAGTCCCCTAACCTTTAAAGGATCTTTATCTAGTAAAGGAATGTCGTCTGGATGAGGAGCAGTAAACATGTGGTGAGAAGGAGCAAACTTGGCGGTACCAGAACCATGGAAGTAGTCATCGTCTGATTGTTCGACAAAAAGAGGGAAGTCGAGTGTCCAAGAAAAAGCTAGTTCATTAGGATCTTTCTTGTCTTTTCTCAAGTCGGGTTTGTCGGTGTGATATTTCTTCATGGCTTCTTGATGAGAAAGACGGGGCCATGGAGTGGTAGTAATGTGTTTCTCGGGAAATAGTTCCTTGATGGCTTTAGTAAACATTTTCTCGATTAACTGAAGAATGTCTTCCTGAGTAACAAAGCTCATCTCCATGTCTAGCTGAGTAAACTCACCATAAGCTCGGTCAGAACGAGGATCTTCATCACGGAAACAACGAGCAAACTGAAAGTAGCGTTCTAGACCAGCAACCATAAGAAGTTGTTTGTACTGTTGTGGGCTCTGAGGAAGAGCGTAGAAGTTACCTTTCTGTAAACGAGAAGGAACCAAGAAGTCACGAGCCCCTTCTGGAGTGGTCTTGGTAAGAATGGGAGTCTCGACCTCGATAAATTCTTGTTCAATTAAGTGATTACGGATAAAAGTGGTTAGCTCGGATCTCTTTTTAATGATCTTGTTCATGCGAGGACGACGAAGGTCGAGATAGCGATACTTAAGTCTAAGTTTCTCTTCAATGTCATGCCCATCGGTATCAAGAGGAATGGGAGAAGTCTCGGCTGTAGAGATTACTTCAAGTTTTTCAACCAAAATCTCAACCTTACCAGTAGCTATCTTGGGATTAATTAATTTTTCTGGTCGTTTTTGAACTTTACCGGTAACAGCCACAACAGACTCGGGTTTGAGACCTTTAGGAGCAGGGGTGGTTAAGATCACTTGAATTAAACCACTACGATCACGAAGATCAAAAAAAGTAATCTTGCCATGATCACGCAGAGAATTAACCCAACCCTGGAGAAAAACTTGCTTGTCGGCCTTGTCTAGAGTTTGAGAAATAAGAGTACGGGTCATCTGCTTCATGATATCAAAGATTGAGTGCTTTTTTAATCTCGGCTTTGGCTTTATTAGACTTGACGAAGGTTAACCAGTCTCGAGAAGGACGACGTTTCCTCTTAGACTTGATGATTTCGACGATGTCACCACTCTGGAGAGGGTAATCAAGAGAAGCCATTTTTTGATTGACCTTGACTCCTTGAAGGTGAAAACCAATGTCAGAGTGAACAGCAAAAGCAAAATCTACGGGAGTAGCCTGAACTGGCAGATCATAGACATCACCTAGAGGAGAGAATACATAGATACGGTGAGAAAGAGCGTCCAATTTGAGATCGGTAACAAATTCTTCGGAAGACTGGGTTTGTTTCTGCCACTCAGCCAGTTGCTGAACCCAGTTCATTTTTTGAGTGATTTTGAAAGCAGTCCCTTTTTCTAGAGCCTCTTCGCTGGCCCCCTTGGCTTTGGCTTCAGAGTAGAAAGAGTGATGAGCAGCACCAAATTCTGCTTGTTCATGCATGTCTTGAGTACGTATTTGAACCTCAATAATCTGACCTTCTTTGTTAAAAATTTTAGTATGAATGGACTGATAACCATTAGGTTTAGGTTGAGCGATGAAGTCAGAGATGCCCATGTGAGGAACAGGTTTGAAGTACTGATGAACTAAACCAAGAGCTTTGTAACAGTCAAGCTTGTTATTGGTAATGATACGAACAGCGATTAAGTCATTAACCTTTCCAATATCACCATTAATATTAGAGCGTTTTAATTTGCAGTAAAGACTGTACTTTTTCTTGGGGCGGCCACCAACCTGAGCAAAGATATGATTTTTTTTCAATAACTTACTGATCTCAAGAATGACCCTATCGGTAGTTTTCTTGGCCTTGGTAAAGTGCTCCTCGGCTAGACGAGAGACCTGACGATACTCCTTGGGGTGAATGTACATGAAGGATAGGTCTTCAAGTTCGCCTTTCATTTCCCCCATACCCAACCTCTCGGCTAGAGGAGCATAGATCTCAATGGTTTCGAAAGCAATACGACGTTGCTTACTTTTAGGAACGGCATGAAGAGTGAGCATGTTGTGATAGCGATCAGCCAGACGAACCAGAACAACACGAATGTCTCTGGACATGGCGACAAACATTTTACGTAGGTTCTCGGTAAATTCCTGATTAATACTGTTCCTTAATTTGACCTTACCAGCGTTGGTAACTCCGTTAACCAAAAAGGCTACTTGTTTACCAAATTTTTTCTCCAGATCCTTGACGGTAAAGGAGGTGTCCTCAACCACATCATGGAGTAAGGCTGTCTCGATGGTAGTTTGATCCATTCCCCAAGAAGCAATGATATTGGCTACATGAAGGGGGTGTTGAAAGAAGGGTTCGCCAGAGTATCTTTTTTGGTCAGCGTGAGCTTCTTCAGCAAAATGATAAACTTGCTTGAGACGCTCTTGATCAACCGGAATTGATTCTTTTTTGATGGTATGGATTAAGTCTTTATAGGTTAGTAGTTTCACAGTGCCTTTATTTTACCCGAAGAAGAAGGATAAAATGTAAGTTAATCAAAATGAAAAAAGAAAGAAAATTATTACCAGATGAAGTACAAAAACTCTCTAAAGAGTTAGTCTCTCTTATGGAGCTGTTTATTAAAGCAGACAAAGAGATCTATCTTATCGGTGGAGCAGTGAGGGATTTGTTAATAGACAAGCCGATGGGAGACTGTGATCTAACCACTGATGCCACACCAGAAGAGACAATGAAGATTACCAAGTCACTTAGTCCTTTTTGTGACAATGATTTTGGTACGGTAAGCGTCCCAGCAGAAGAAAAAGAGTTAATGGAGATAACTACCTTTAGGAGCGAAGAAGGTTACTCTGATTTCCGCCGACCAGATCAGGTCACTTGGGGCAAGACACTGGAAGAGGACATACAGAGAAGAGACTTCACCATTAACACCCTAGCAATTAAACCGGTAACTGACGAGAAAAAGAAAATCACTCACTATGTAGTAATTGACTTGGTTGATGGTACTAGTGATTTAATGAGAGGACTGGTGAGAGCAGTAGGAGAAGCTAATAAGCGGTTTGGGGAAGATGCACTCAGAATGATAAGAGCGGTCAGACTGGCAACTAATTTAAAGTTCAAGATTGAAAAAGAAACCTGGGAAGCAATCAAACTTCAGTCTCCACTACTAAAGAATATTAGCCAAGAAAGAATCAGGGACGAATTATTTAAAATCTTGGCTTCGGGTGATCCGGCTGGAGGAGTAAGAAAGTTAATTGAAGGTGGACTGATGGAGTACATTATTCCTGAGTTAAAAGGGGCGGCGGGAGTAGAACAAAAAGGCCATCATATTTTGGACGTACTCGAACACATGATTCAGTCGCTTGAGTTTTGTCCTTCCCCTGACCCTCTAGTAAGATTGGCAGCCTTCTTGCACGACATTGGAAAACCAGAATCAAAAAGATGGCGTTGCCCTAAGTGTGAGTGGGTGATGAAAGACAAGGACTTAAAAGATGGCAGACTAACCTGTCCTCGCTGTTCATATCAGATGGACACCAGAGAGGCGACAACTTTTTACGGCCATGAGGTAATCGGGGCAAGAATGGTAGAAGAGATTGCCAAAAGGTTAAGATTGTCTAAAAAACAAACAGACAAGTTGGTCACTTTAGTTCGCTGGCATATGTTTGCCTATCAACCAGAGATGACTGATGCGGCAATCAGACGCTTCATTCGTAGAGTAGGTAAGGAAAACATTAGTGACATGATTCTTCTTAGAATTGGAGACAGAAAAGGTGGTGGCAGTAAAGCAACCAGTTGGAGATTAACAGAGTTACAAAAAAGAGTTGGAGAGCAGTTGTATGAACCAATGGAGGTAAGAGACCTGGTTATAAAGGGAAAAGAAGTAATGGAAATTTTAAATATTAAGCCAGGACCAAAGATTGGCAAGATCTTAAATCAACTATTTGAAGAAGTGATTGAGGACACGAGTAGGAATAATAAGGAGTATTTAACTAAGAGAGTAAAGGAGTTTGGGAAATAAAAAACCTGATACCTTATTAAAAGTTTCGTCATGATAGACGAGATTTCTTTTAATAAAATATCAGGCTTGAGAAGATTTAGAGATTTTTTAATCTATTTCTTGTTGGTGAAGAAACTCCAGACAGTGTGAAAGTGGACAAAAGGTTAAAAGGGTAAGTTCTCCCAATTCATTAACCGCTTCAAATGTTTCAATTTCTATCTCCAGTTCATCACCCTGATCAAGTTTCATTTTGGAAATAAAATTCTCCTCAAGAATTTGTATTATCCCTTCATCAATATAGTAACTGTCCCAGTCAAAAGCCAGGCCAAGAATAACGCAAATTTCATATATTGAAGGAGAATGTAATTCCGACACACCAGAAAGTTTTTTGATTTTGTTGCAAGTTTTTCTGGAGATGGGAACATCGGTGTGATAAGACCTAACCTGTTCTTCACAAGTACACTCTCTAACTATGCGACATTTCATAAAAACCTCCTTGAACAAGAATTTGAATATGAAAGAGCAACTAAGAGAAATATATCAAAAATAACCGCCTAAATCAAATATTATGAGTCTTTTTGAAAACTATTTCCCCCAGATCTTTTCCCAGACAAGTAATAGAGGTGCGGCAGTAAAAGTAGAGGAGTAAGTACCAAGGATAGTACCAATGAGTAAAGCTAGAGCAAAGTTCTTGATGGTTCCCCCACCCATAAGGACCATGGACAGAAGAACAAAGATAATGGTGAGTGAGTTATTAAGAGAACGGATGATGGTGTCGGTGACAGCTTGATTAATCATGTCTACAGTAGAAGAGTGAGTACGGTTACGAGCCAGTTCACGGATACGGTCAAAAACAACGATGGTGTCATGGACCGAGAAAGAAAGAATGGTAAGAACAGCGGTGACAAAAAGAAGGTCAACTTGAAAACCAATCAAGTGACCCAAGAGAGAAGCAGAACCGACAAGGATAAAGGTGTCGTGAAGCATAGCTAAGATGGCACAAACACCAAACTTGAGTTCTTTAAAGGTAAAGGATACGTAAAGGAGAATAACTAGGGCAGCCAGACCAATGGCGCTCAAGGTCTTCCTAAGAGTTTCCTGACCCAGGGCAGGGCCAACTGTTTCGAAGTCGGCCACTTCTATGTCTGGATTCTTTTCCTGGAGAAGGTTAATTGCTTGATTGAGTTGTGCTTGAGACATAGGAGAAGTTTTTAAAACCAGAGTAGAGTCCCCTTCTGATTCTGTCTCCACTGAGAACTCAGAAAAGGACTCGGATATAAAACCGCCTTCCTGGTCAGTATTCAACAAGGTGATGCTGGTACCACCGGTAAACTCGACTGAGAGGTTAAAACCATAGAAGATAATGGAGTAAAGACTGATTACCAGGAAAAGAAGAGAGAAAAGAAAATATAGAGGTTTAAATTTCATCCAGTTGATCATTTTTTCTTTTTCTTTTTATTAACTACTTTTTCTCGAGGATGATAGAAGAGACGGAGGAAAGTACGAGTAACGACGATACCGGTAAAGAGAGAGATGAAGATACCTAGAATTAAAGTAAGAGCAAAACCACGAACTGAGCCAGAGGTGTTTAAAAAATTAAAGTCGAGAGGATTAAAGAGAATGGTACCGGTAATGAGAGTAGCGATGTTGGCGTCCTTGATGGAGTCCCAAGCCCGACCAAAACCTAGCTCTAAAGCCACTTTCCAGTCACGACCTGCGCGAATCTCTTCTTTGTAACGTTCAAAGACAAGAATGTTACTATCAACCGCCATACCAACAGAGAGGAGGAAACCGGCAATGCCAGGAATGGTTAAGGTAACAGGAATTAATTTGTATATAGCTAGGGTGTAGAGTCCGTAGAGAACCAGACCAAAAGAGGCGATAATACCCATCCAACCGTAGTAGATAGACATGAAGAGAATGACTAGAGCTAGACCAATACCTCCAGCAGTCAGACTCTGAGTAACGGCTTGTTGGCCTAAAGTGGCAGGAACATTTTTCTGACTAAGAACCTTGATGGGAACAGGCAAAGCACCAGCATTTAACTGGATGGCTAGTTGTTGAGCTTCTTCTAGACTAAAGTCGCCGGTAATGATGGCTTCACCGGTAATAATTTCTGTTTGAACAGTAGGACGAGTAACAATTTCACCATCCAGGATAATGGCTAAAGGATAGTTGAGATACTGACGAGTAAGTTCTGCAAATTTCTCTTTACCTTCTTCACGGAACTTAATAGAAACGGCAGGTTGGCGATCCTGAGTCTCAAAAGTAACCTGAGAAAGACGTAGGTCAGCACCAGTCAAGTCGGTACCAGAAAAACTAGTAACTTGAGCTTCTGCCGAAGAAGTAGCATTAGGGTCAAGAACGGGTACGGCAAACTCCAGACGGGCAGTCTGACCGATTAAGTTTAAGGCTTCTTGAGGCTGATCAACACCAGGCAACTCGACTACTAAACGATACTGATCCTGACTAACTGAGGTCTTGATACCAGCTTCAGCCACACCATAGAGATCGACACGACGAGAGATGATATCCCTAGCTGACTCTAGAGCAGTAGAGCGGTCTTCAGGTTCAATCTGTGACATATCAGCTTCAAGAACAACCTGGATACCACCCTTGATATCTAGACCCTGTTTAAGCTCAAGGTTGCGACTAAAGCCAAAGAAACTAAGATTGGGCACAGTCTTGTCTATCTTTATCTCCTTACCAAAGATCTGGGTATCAATCTTGATCTGACGTGGAAGAGCAATAGAAATAGCAAGGGTGGTGATGAAGACAATGAGGAGAAATAGGCGACGTGAACGTTGCATGTTCTTGATTATATCCTCCAATTAAGACTTCTTGGTAGGAACTTTGGTGGTGGGCAACTTCATCTGACTCAAGCTCAACTGTTGAGGATTAATGAAGTTGTAGGTAATGGAGTTATCCTCTGTCTGAGTTGCCTCAACCTCGTCACCGGTCTTGATACTAAGATTTTTGACCACACGAGAAGGTAGAGTAACAGCAAGTGAGTTGCCAACTTTAATAACTTTTTGTTTAGCCATATACTAACTTAAGAGTTTATTTTCACTACCGATGAGCATGATGTGGGGATGGAGAAGAACATCAGTAATGAAAGGGTCTTTGCGATTTTTGCGATACTTAAACTCTTCTTCGGTCATGGAAGAGTAATTAATCTCTGTCTCGAGTTTCTTTTCTAGTTTCTTAACGATCTGATCCAACTGAGGCATGATGACTTTACCGATAATAACTAAATCGAGTTCATTTTCCTGACGAGGCAAACTACGAACTAGTCTCTCAGAAACAAAAGCATACTTGATGAAACCAAGCTTGGAACGGTTGTTGATGATACTGTTACCAACGGGAGTGGTCTTGGTAACCAGACTCAAGAGCTCGGAAAAGAAAGGATAGTTGGAACGGAACTGATAGTAAAGACGATTGCCACGCTTTTCTGCTTGAACCATACCAGCATTCTGCATACGAGAAAGTTCACGACGGACAGCATTGATTTCTTCGTCGATTATGCGAGTAAGTTCTCGGACGTAAAACATCTCTTGAGGTTGAGAAAGAAAAGTCTGCAGTAACTTGATGCGGACTCGGGAAGTAATAAAGTCAGATATCTTGGCCATATTTTTTGACTAATCGTACTAAGGGGGGCAGATTGAGTAGTATTTGGGTGCAGTATATATAAGTCTGAGAAAAAATCAAGAGGAATAAAAAGGCAAAAAAAAGACCACCGCCTCAAGTACGAGGGGTGGTCTAGTTTATGTAGACGTGATTTTATTTCTTTTTATCTTTTAAGAGCCTTTTTTGTTGATTTTTCCGCTGACGACTGGAATTTTTTTTTCTTATCCAGGATCCTACATCCAGGAGATAA
>CAZBRK010000017.1:0-9150 GCA_964494445.1 uncultured Pseudomonadales bacterium | reverse complement strand
ACTGGCCTCGGTCTCTTCATTAAAACTAAGAAATAAATATTAATTGTTATTTTCTCCTTGCTCTCCCCCACAGAGTAAGTAGTAGATAATAATCTACAAATAGCACATTCCCACAAAGAATATTGAAACATACTTCTATGTTTCATATTCAAAATAGACCGGAGAAAACAAGCATTAGCAATCCAAAGGAGAACTATATGTTTAAAAAACGAATTCGCTTAAGCTCTATTATCATCATTGCTTTACTTGTAGCAATCGCCTTAGGCATCACTCTTTTTGTTATTTGGCCCGATTGCCCTGAAGCATCAATGGCCCCTATCAAAGAGATCCTTGTCGCCGAAGAATGTCCTGACTGCCCTGCTTGTCCCCCCGCAGACCCGTGCTACGGCCTGGAAACCCCCGTTATAAAAGACGGAGAATTCCCTGCCACTGTCACTGGCCCAGCCATCATCGAATGGTGGGACGGAGGACCAAACACTGCAGAACATGAAGGCATCTTCAAACTCAACACCGGCGAAACCTTCGAGTATCCATACCATGGACACTACTGGGTATTTTGCTCTCAAGCAACCCTTGATCAGCGCTATCCAGACCACATGGAAGAATTTCTCGCCAAATGGCCCATGGACGAAGAAGGTCGCCCCCCAACTCAATAAACCTCTCCGGTTTAGCCAGGTGAATAAAAGATCTGCTTCTGCAGAGATCTCTTTATTTGCCTGGCAGTACCATTAAAAACTTAAAACTCTTGAGTCTTTAAAGTTACTGCCACAAAAAATAATGAAAAACACCCAACCCCTCATATCTATTGTCATGCCCGTCAGAAATGCAGAACTTTTCTTACCTGCTTGTCTAGACAGCATTCTCAAACAAACCCACACCAACTGGGAACTACTTACTCTAGACGACCACTCTACTGATAATTCTTTTAAAATCCTCCGTTCATATCAAAAAAAAGACAAACGTATTAAAGTCTCTACCAACAAAAAACAACTTGGTGTTTCTAAATCTGCCAACAAACTCATTAAACAAACAAAGTCTAAATGGATTGCTCGTATGGACGCTGATGACATCATGCTACCTAAAAGACTTGAGTCTCAACTCAAAACCCTTCAGCAACACTCTTCTGTTGTCGTTCTCGGTTCTCAATGTACCCTCATTGATAAAAAAGGTAAAACTCTTGGTAAAAAGACCTTCCCTACCTGTCCTCAACAAATATTCAACATGCTTTTCTGGGCTTGTCCTGTCCAGCAACCATCCATCATGGTTAATGCTCACAAACTTCCTTCAAATTTTATCTGGTACTCCAACCAAAAAACCGGTGAAGAGATCAACTTCCTTATCCGTATTAGTAAGTACGGCAACATCGTTAACTCTAAGCAAACATTTCTTAAATACCGTCTCCACTCCAACAACCTCTCTTTAAATCAAAACCAAAAAAAAGTCTTTTACTCTCTCTTCAAAATTAGACTTCAAGCCATCTTTTCTGGTCAATACAAACCTTCTATTACTAGCCTACTCATTGGCCTAACAGAATTAATCGCCGTAAGTCTTCTTCCCCAATCAGCTATCATGCCAGTCTTTCAGTTTTTCAGAGGAATGAAAAAAACCATCTTTTCTTTCTCCTCTGCTAAACTTAGTTCATGTCCACGGGTAAACACAAACGTAGTCTAAAAAAAACTCGTTCCAAACTTAAACTCAGAGGTTTTTTAAAAAATCTCAAAAAAAATCGTTTTCATCTTCTTTCTCTACTTACCCTTCTCCTCATTACCAGCCTTCTTTGTTTCCTAAACTACGAACCAAACACCTGGCTCACCGGTTGGGATAATCTCCATCCCGAATTCAATTTTCTTCTCAACTTAAAAAGATCTCTTTTCTCCGTCTGGCAAGAATATCAATCCCTTGGTCTCCTTGGTGGCATGGCTCACGCCGCTGATCTACCCCACCAACTCTTTCTCTTTCTCTTTTCCCTATTCATCCCTTCCCATTTCCTCCGTTACCTCTGGACCTTCCTCATGCTCTTCCTCGGACCATTAGGTACTTACTTCTTCATCAAAAACCATTTTCTTACCACTCCCAAAAAACCACTTCCCATATTTAAAAACATCCCCTTTCTTAAAACTTCCCTTCCCATAACCTTCGACTCCGCCACCAAAGTATTTGCCTCTCTTCTTGGAGCCCTCTTCTATCTCCTTAACCTTTCCACTATCCAAACCTTCTACACTCCTTTTGAGACATTTACCTCCTTCTATGCTTTCCTCCCTTGGATTCTCTACTTCCTCATCTCATACCTCAAAAACCCCACTTCTAAAAACCTCTTTATCTTCTTCCTTATCTCCCTCTTCTCCTCCCCCTCCTTCTATGTCGAAACTCTATTTATAGTCCTACTACTCACTCTCTTACCTTTCCTCACCCACTTCTTTAAATCAAACCGTACCACCACCACCCGCTCAGTCGTCACCCTGATTCTCACCCAGTCATACTGGCTTCTACCTGTAATCTTTTTCATCTTCACTAACGGACATGTAGGAGAACAAGCCAAAAACAATCTCATTGCCTCCCCTGAAACCTACGCCCGCAATCTCCAGTTCGCCAACTTACTCGACACAGGTTTACTTAAAGGCTATCTCTTTAACTTCCTCGACATAACTCAAAATCAACAGTATGACTATCTTCTTCTCCCTTGGCGTCAACATCTACAAAACCCTCTCATAATTCTTCTCGGTTTCTTTAACCTCTCTCTCATTCTCACCGGTATCTACTACTCCATCAAGAAAGGTTTCAGTCTTGCCTTACCTTTAGTACTCAGCACCATCACCTGTATCTTTTTTCTCCTTGGTGGTAACCTCTTTCTCAACTTCATCCCCTTCATTGGTGAACTTTTTCGTTCTCCTTTTACTAAGTTCTCTCTTCCTCTCAGTTTTTGTTTCTCTGTCTTTTTCTCCATCGGCACCATCTTCATCTTCGACATTTTTTCTTTCCTCAACAATCGACTCACTTACATCACCACCACCTTCACCCTCTCCCTCTTTCTTCTCATCTACTCTTCTCCCGCTTTTTCTGGTCACCTCATCTCCCCTTCCATGCGCCAATCTCCTCCTCAAGAATACACTGAACTCTTCGACTTCTTCAAACAACAAGATCCAACCACTCGCATTGCCAACTTCCCTCAGTACACCTTCTGGGGTTGGAACTACTACTCCTGGGGATATCGTGGTTCTGGTTTCCTCTGGTATGGTATTCAACAACCCATCCTTGATCGTGCCTTTGACGTCTGGGAAAAATCTTCCCAAGATTACTACGAAGACATCTCCACTGCTCTTTACTCTCAAGACCAACAACTCTTTGAAAAACTTACTCAACAATACTCAGTTGACTGGATTCTCATAGACAAATACATCACCCCACCCTCTTCTTCTACCGATTCATACACAGACAAACTAATCTCCATCCTTAACTCTTCTGACTACTTTGAAATTGAAAAAAACTTTAACGACATGATCTTGGTCTACAAGACAAAAAACCAAGATAGAACACAAAACTTCCTCTCTCTCACTGCCCCCTCCACCTCTCCAAATCAACCTCTAGAACAACTTTCCCTCCGTCCAAACACTGACTGGAAAAGAAACTCCTCCTCAATTTCCCTTACCACCCCACTATTACTTTCTAATACTAAAAATATCAATCTACACATTCCTTCGTACACCACCCAAGAAAATCTTCTTCCCGTCTCCATCTCCTACCGCAAAACTCCTTCTCAACTTATTCTCCAACTTCAACCTCTTCTTCCTAAAATAGAACTAGATCATAAAACCATTGACTACTCTATTAAACCCACTACTCTTTTCTTTAATATCTCTCCTCTTAACAACGATCTTATTCTCCAAGTTAATAATCAATTTCATGAACTCCATCTTCCCGGAGAACTAAACTCACAACCTACTTTTTACCCTCTTATCAATGCCTATCTCCCCACTCAAAAATCCATCTCCTTTCAACTCTACTCTGCCACTCCAGATCAAAACTATAATTTTACTCAAACTTTCCAACAGGCCCATCCATACCAGTGCTACACCCAAAACCCTAACCGCTCCATTGAAAAAATCACCACCCAAAACTCAATCTCACTTCTTGGCACCGACGTTGTCGGTTGTCTCTCCACTCCTCTCCCCCTCCTTCCTTCCGGTCTCATTTCTACCACATACACTTACTACTCTTCTACCAACACTCCCGCCAACACCAGTATCACCAACACCGATCTTGACTCTACTACTACTCCACCCCAACCGCAAAAAACTCAATCACTACCTACCTCTACTAGACAATTCTCCTTTCTCTCTCCTGAATCTCAACAACTCAACCTCATTCTAGAAGCCAATGAAACCAACTCCATCGCTGAAATTACCTATCAAGACATCTACCTCCACCACCATCCTCTCATCGACTCCGTTACCATCTCTCTTCCTGAAATCAACACTCAAACCGTACCTCTCTCTTCTCTCCCCCAACAACTCACCATCTCTCTTCCTTCTCCTTCCACCAACCTCTCTTTGACCTCCTTAACCAATCTCTCTCTTACTCCTCAAGCCAGAAACTGCGACAACTTCAACTCTGGTATTTTTTCCAAAGAACCTTCTCCTATTGGCATTCTCTACTCTGCTCAAGACTCCATCTCCTGCGACTCATTCAATCTTCGTCAACTTCCCCACACCACCTCCTACCTGCTCACACTAGACCTACAACACCAACAAGGTCTCCTCCCCACCATCTGTCTAGAAAATCACTCTACCCGTCACTGTGATATCTTCGAACGTCTTCTTGACACCTCATCTTCTCAGTCTGTTATTCAACCCATATCCAATCCCCAAGAGAACTCTGGTTACACTCTCCACCTCTTCAATCAATCATTTGGTCAACGCCCCACCCAAAACTTACTCAAATCAATCTCTGCCGTCCCACTACCCTTCAACTTCCTTAAACAAATATCTTTTACTTCGGGTAACCAATCTTCACCACCTTCTCCTCTCTCATTTTCTTCTTCTCATCCCGCCGAGTTTATCTACATCTTCTCATCTGACCAACAACAAGACACCATCCTTAATCTCCACCAAACATACTCTCCTCACTGGCTTGCCATCCCCGTATCATCCTCATATCTTAACCAACCCCTTTATCAAAAAATACTTACTCTTCCCTTCCAACTTCTTAAAAACAAACCTTTAACCCACACCAAAACTTCTTGGCACTCATCCTGGAACTTATCTGACCAAAACCAAAACATCATCATCTTTTACTGGCCTCAATATCTTCAATTCATTGGCTTTATTCTTCTCCCACTTCCTCTTCTATTCTTTATAAAACGCAAAAAGAGCAAACATAACTCCTAAATTGCAAGCAGCGGCCTGCCCTACTCACTGCTTGCAACCTAAAAGTCATTTCTGCTCTTGACAGTAAATGTTTCTTGGTGCTAAGGTGTCCTTGATTGTCATCACCTGTCCTGATGATAATTAAAAGTAAAGAGCATTGCTATTCGAGACCGGCTGCGGTAGTAATGCTCTTTCTATGTTTGTTAAACTGCAACTCTAATTAATCCCTGTTTCATTCTTCCTATCTTCTGAAGTTGTAAGCTGAAACTCTTCACGCCTTGCAACCTCAACTCTTCCCTTATCTTCACTCGTTTATGTCTTAATTTATTTTTTAACATTTCGATTTTACTTGATCTAATGCAAAATATAACATACCAAGTCAACCTTTTCAACCTATATTATAAATAGCTGTTTAGATTGTAGTATCCGATAAAAATATAGTACTCTTTTTTAGGCTTAAAAACAATCAAAAAGGAAAGTCGTACTCTTTTGTGGATAACCCATTTATATTTTAAGTTATACTAAACCCATGGCAAAAACGTCCTCTCTCTTTATGTGCTCATCTTGTGGTAACGAATTTACCAAATGGGCCGGCCAGTGCCCTGCTTGCAAACAATGGAACTCTCTCACCGAAGTCACTTCTTTCACTCGACCTTCCCGCTCTTCTTCAAAATCCTCTCCCCCCGTCAAGCCAGTCTCTCCTAAAAAAGCCCTCACTCAAACCAAAACCATCCATTTTCTTACCAACATATCCGAACTAGATCGTGTTCTAGGTCAAGGTGTCACCCAAGGTGGCATTTACCTCATTGCTGGCCAACCAGGCATAGGTAAATCAACCCTTCTTACCCAACTAGCCATCAAACTATCATCCTCATCCAAAAAAACATCCATCCTCTACGTCTGCTCTGAAGAAAATCCTGCCCAAGTCGCCCTTAGAATTAATCGTCTTCATCCTTCCCCTACCACCAATCTTGATCTTCTTGATACTTCCTCTGTCGAATCAGTCTTAGAAACCATCTCTCGCCACTCCTACCAACTCATCATTGTCGACTCAATCCAATCAATCTCCACAGACCTAAACCTCACTACTCCAGGATCTCCTTCTCAAATCCGTGACAGCGCCAATCTTTTTATCAAAGCCGCCAAAGCTTCTCAAATTCCTCTTGTCTTAGTCGGCCATGTCACCAAAGCAGGTGACCTAGCTGGACCAAAAATACTTGAACACATGGTTGATACAGTTCTTGAACTATCTGGCGATAAACAGCACAATTTACGTTTACTTAGAAGTAGAAAGAACCGTTTTGGACCCACCGATGAAACCGGACTCTTTGAAATGACCTCCAAAGGTCTAAAAGAAATCAAAGACCCGTCTAAATTCTTACTAGAAGGCCGTCTTAAAAATTCTCCAGGCTCAGCTCTTGCTCTGGTTATGGAAGGCACTCGCCCTCTCACAATCGAAGTTCAAGCCCTTGTAGTTTCTAGCAACCTACCCATTCCTCGTCGAATCTCTAAAGGTATTCGCAACAGTCGTCTTCAGCTTATCTGTGCCGTTTTAACCAAACATCTTAATCTCTCACTTCACAACAAAGATGTTTTTCTTAACGTTACTGGTGGTATGAACATCACCGAGCCCGGAGCTGATCTAGCCATTGCCCTCAGTATTATTAGTTCTGCCAAAAATAAACCCCTACCTTCCAACAGTATTTCCTTTGGTGAACTCGGTCTTCTAGGTGAAGTTCGCTCTGTTAGTTTTCAAGACAAACGATTAAAAGAAGCTAAAACTCTTGGTTACACCAAAATATACTCTCCTCAAAACACCTCTCACCTAAAAAAACTCAGTCTTTAAAATCTCTCTCTATCTATAACCTACTGGCACCTCAGTTAACACTACTCCCAAACTCATTCTTCTACTCTTTATATCCAGTTTCTCCACAAAAACTTCAACTTCTTCATTAACTTCAAACTCTTTACCTGCCGGCTTATTACTCACATGAACCAAGCCATCAACTCCTGGCATAAAGTTAACAAACACACCATAAGGAGCAATTCTTACTACTTTACCCTTATGTTTAGTTCCTTCAGCGTAGTCCTTCTCAATCTCTTTCCATGGGTCATTAGCCAATCTCTTAATTGATAGGTTTAATTTTCCTGCTTCTTTTTCCACTCCAATTACCTGTACTTCAACTTCTTGCCCTACCTTAAATAAAGTATTAGGATCATCTACCTTCTCCCAACTAATCTCACTAATATGAATTAAACCCTCTACCTTAGCTTCCAATGCATCCTTCTTGTCTTTCTTCATTGGTACAGCCACAGTCACAAACACACCAAAAGGCATAATTCCTGAAACTGTTCCTTTAAGATCATCCCCTTCCTTAACTTCTTTCAAAGCGTCATGACGCTTAGACAATGCTTTTGCATCAGACACCATCTTTTCACTAAAAATTAACCTGTTCTGTTCCTTATCTACCTCAATTACTTTTACTTTAAATTTCTGAGTTAAAAGCTCATCCATTTTTCCTAAATGCTTTTCTCCAAACTGAGAAGTAGGTACAAAACCTCGAATCTCTCCCAACTTAACCACCATTCCTCCTTTATTCACCTCTAATCCAACTACCATTACCTCTTTTTCATCAGCCATCATCTTAGTAAACTTACCCCAACGGTTTACCTCTACTGCTTTTCTTAAAGACAACATTACCTGTCCTTGATCATTCTCCGGATACTTTACATAAACCTTTATCTTATCCCCTACCTTTAACTCCTCTAACAAATCAGCTGCTTCACTCACATCTTCTCCAGCCACTACACCTTCAGTTTTTCCACCTATATCCAACAAAACCATCTTTCTATTTACCAAAGTAATCCTACCCTCAACCTCTTGTCCCCTCTTTAAAGCCACCGGCATCACTGCCGCTCCAGCCAAAAGACGTTCCATTAAAGAACCAGTCTTCTTCTCAACCACTTTCTTTTCCTTTTTTTGAATTTTTTTTACTTCCTTCTTAGCCTTAACCACCTTAGTAGTCTTGACTTTTTTTGTTTCTTTTTTAGTAGTTTTTTTTATTGACATTCACATTTCCTCCTTTGTCTTTTCGACTAGGCCATATTCTACCACAAAACCAAACCCAAAAACACTATTTAAGCTCAAATACCACCGTTACTGACTTACTCACCTCACTACTACCCGTCTCTATCGGTACTCCACCACCAGCCGTAGGTAAGCCTGCAGACATCTCAAACTTAGCAGTACTAACTCCACTCTCCACTATCTGTACTACCTCCCCCAACTTCTTATCAGCAGCCTCCGCCATCATCTTCGCTTTCTCTCTGGCATTCTCAACCGCTTCCTTCATTAACCCATTTTCTGCTTCTTTTCTTCCCTCACTATCAACCATTAATCGTGGACCATACACATTCACTGCTCCTGCTTCACTTAAAAGGGTAGCCATCTCACTCGCTCTTTCTACATTTCTTAAAGTAATCTCTACTGAATTACTTGCCTGCCACTGTCCTTCTCTTACTTCTCCAGTCCAACCACTCTCTTCACGCAAAAACTCATCTCTCTGATGCACACTTATCCTTTGTGTCTGTATATCCTCATCCTCAATTCCAAACTCTTTTATCTTTTCTATCAAAGTACTCATACCTTCATTCACTTCCTCCGTCACCTTTTCCTTATCATCGTCAAAAGCTTCAACACTAGCAGTAAAACTAGCCAAATTATTCTCCACTACCCCACTAGCATAGCCACTCACCGTTACAATTTCTTCTTCTGCCATTCTAATCT
>CAZBRK010000016.1:0-9183 GCA_964494445.1 uncultured Pseudomonadales bacterium | reverse complement strand
GGCTTGTATAACACCTATCACTTTGGTTTGACACACTCTCCTTGCAGTGTGCTTTATCGAGTCGCTTTTTGAGTGATAGGTGGAAAATAATCCGGATTGAAAGAGAGTTTACCTGTTGTTTAGGTAAAAACTTTTTCTCTCCGGTTTTTTGTGTTTTGAGAGGTTGAGATGGGTTACAATGAAGTGTATGAGAATCAGAGAAAGAATTACCAGAGCGCTTGAGGATGTAGTGGAAGAGATGAGTTTAGAAGAAGCTAAGGTAGAGTTAGAGCATCCAGCAGACGAGAGTCATGGTGATTATGCTTGTAACGTGGCAATGGTGGGGTATAAGGAGGCTGAGGAGGTGTTTGAGAGTCCAAGAGAGTTAGCTGAGGCTTTGATAAAGGTGTTGAAGAAAAATGAAGTTTTGATGAAGAGGGTGGAGAAGATAGAGGTGGCTGGTGGTGGTTTTATTAATTTCTATTTAAGACAGAGATGGTTGGTAGATGAGTTGGGTAGAGTAGTAGAGAAAGGGGAAGAGTATGGTCGAGGTGAGTGGGGTGAAGGCAAGAAGGTGTTAGTGGAGTATTCGTCACCCAATATTGCCAAGAGATTTAATGTGGGTCATTTAAGAAGTACGATTATTGGTCAAGCATTGATAAATCTGTATCAGTTTTCAGGATGGAAAACGGTAGGAGATAATCACTTGGGGGACTGGGGAACACAGTTTGGAATGATTATTGCCGGTATTGAAGAAAAGGGATTGGATGTAAAAAATATGAGTCTGGTAGAGATGGAGGAGTTGTATGTTGATTTTAGTAAAAGAGCAGAAGAAGATGATGATTTAAAAGAAAAAGCGCGAGAAGGTTTTGCTCGACTAGAAAAAGGAGAAGAGAAGGCAAGAGAGATATGGAAAGAGGTGGTGGATATTTCCAAGAAAGAGTTTGATGCAATTTATGATCGATTAGGAGTGAAGATAGATCACTGTTTAGGAGAGAGTTTCTATGAAGATAAGATGGAAAGAGTGATTGGAGAGTTGGAAAAGAAGGGTTTAGTGAAAGAGAGTCAAGGGGCGAGAATAGTGGAGTTTGAGACTTTACCACCAGCAATGTTGGTAAAAAGTAATGGAACGAGCACGTATTTTACTCGGGACTTGGCGACTATAAAGTATAGAATAAAAAACCCAAAACTAGCCTCTGATTTATATATTTATGAAGTGGGATCGGAACAAAATTTACATTTTAGACAAGTATTTGCCATTGCAAAAAAGGCTGGTTGGGTAAAGAGAGGACAGATGTTTCACTTAGGTCATGGATTGGTGTTGGGAGATGACGGAAAGAGATTGAGGACAAGAGCTGGTAAAGGAAGTAAGTTGGATGATTTATTAGACGAGGTAATAGACGAAGCAAGTAAGATTAATAAAAAGGTGGCTAAGGAGGTAGGTATAGGAGCGATTAAATTTTATGATTTGAAGCATAACCCGGTAAGCAATTATAAGTTTGATCAGAAGCAGATGTTGTCGTTGGAAGGGGCTAGTGGACCTTACGTTCAGTATGCGGTGGTTAGAGGCAGGGCGGTCTTGGCTCAGGCAGGTAAAAAAGATCTGTTGGTAAAGGAGAGTGATTTGGTGGAGGAAGAGATAAAAGTGGCTAGATCAATTTATCGTTTTAGCGAGGTGGTAGAGAGAGCGGCAAAAGAAAAAGCTCCGAGCTTGATGTGTGAGTATTTACTAGATTTAGCAGGTAGATTTAATGGCTTTTACAATCAGCAGAAGATTTTGAGTTCAGAGAGGGAAGCTTTAAGATTAAGATTAACCGAGGCGACGGTGAGGGTGTTGGAGAATGGAATGAGACTTTTAGGAATAGGAATTCCGGAAAAAATGTAGTAAAGGTCAATATGGAAAATAAATTTATATCAAGTACAGAGTTGGCAAAAATTTTAGGTATTAGTCGTGCGGTGGTGTATAAAAGAATTAAAAAGGGTCAAATTAAGGCGGTGAAGGTGGGTCGTAACTATATTATTAATAAAGAGGAGTTGGGTGGAATTTTAAATGATGATTTAACTAGGGGAGATAAAGAGATGATAGATGAAGTTGTTAAAAGAGTGGTTAAAGAGTATGGTGAAACGTTGGAATTATTGAGGACGTCGTGATTAAAATTATTAAAGAATGTGGTGTAGAATGATTAAAGAATGCAGATTCTTATTTTTATATTAGTCCTATCAGTATTGATTTTGGTGCATGAGCTGGGTCATTTTGTGACGGCTAAGTTGATGGGGATGAGGGTAGAAGAGTTTGGTATTGGGTATCCTCCTAGAGCGGTGAAGTTGTTTAGGTGGAGAGGGACAGATTTTACTTTGAACTGGTTGCCGTTTGGTGGTTTTGTGAGGATATATGGTGAAGAGTATGACAAAGATGCCAAGGGGCAAGGAATGTTTTGGCAGAAACCAAAGTGGCAGAGAGCGGTAGTGTTGTTGTCGGGAGTGATAATGAACTTTTTGTTGGGAGTAGTGTTGTTTGGAGTGGTCTATTCAGTGATAGGAATACCAGAGGTAACAGATAGGGTAAAAATTGGGGGAGTGGCTGAAGGTTCACCGGCAGAGATAGTGGGTATAGGAGAAGGTGATGTGTTGTTGTGGGGGGAGATAGAAGGTGAAAGAGTGGAATTTAAAGAAAGTGGCGATGTGATTAATTTAGTGGATGGGCATAAAGAAGAGGGGATTTTGTTTGGAGTGGAGAAAGAAGGTGGAGAAGTTGTGGAGTTTGAGATGGTAGCACGAGAGAGTCCACCGGAAGGAGAGGGATCGTTAGGGGTGATTTTGTCGATGGTGGAGATGGTGAAGTATCCTTGGTGGCAGATGCCGTTTAGAGGGATAGTGATAGGTACAAAAGAGGCAGTGGCTTGGGGGAGAATGATTTTGATTGGTTTGGGAGATATGATGAGGGGGATTTTTGCTGGAGAAGGTGTTCCGGAAGGAGTGTCTGGACCGATTGGAGTGTATCAGTTTAGTAGTCAAGCAGTGGAAAGGGGTTGGTTAGCGGTACTGCAGTTTACGGCGGTTTTTTCGATGAACTTGGCGGTGTTAAACATTTTACCGATTCCTGCTTTAGATGGAGGTAGGATTGTTTTTCTGGGCTTGGAGATGATTTTAGGACAGAAGAGAAAGAATAAGATTGAGACGGCGGTAAACGGGGTAAGTATGCTGTTGTTGGTTGGTTTGTTGATTTTGGTGAGTATCAGGGATGTGATGAGATTGTTGAACCCTTAAGGTTAGAAAGATATGATGGAGATAGTGAAAAATGACAAGTGTTTGTTTTGCCAAATTGTAGTGGGGGAGTCGCCAAGTAAGAAGGTTTGGGAGGATAAAAATTTCTTAGCAATAGAGAATAAGTATCCTCAGGCTCCGGTACATGTTTTGGTTATGCCTAAGGAACATATAGTAAAAGAAAAGGTGAGAGAGATAGAGGACGAGCAAAATAAGGTCTTTTGGGGTAAAATGATGGTAGCAGTTTTTCAAGTAGTAAAACACTTGGGTTTAGATAAGACTGGATATAAATTGGTAAATAACGGAGCTGGTTACAACCACTTTGAACACGAACACGTTCATGTTCTAGGGGGGAGTAAAGAAGAACCAGCCGGAAACACATAAAAGGAGGTGTCAAGTTAAATGGCTTTAGTAGTCAAGAGAAAAAAAGGACAAAGTCAACAGCAAATGATTGGTGAGTTCAAACGTTTAACTTTCAACGATCCTGGTCTGGAAAAGGTCAAAGAGACCGCCCAGCAGGGATATGTTGGCAAGTCACGACGTAAACATGAGAAAAAGAAAGAGCTACAGAAAGAATTTGATAAGTTGAGACGTCGTCATAAAAGAGCAACAGGAAGGACAAAATAATGGCTTTAAAAGACCAGATTAGATCCGAGATGTTACAAGCTCAGAAAGAAGGTAAGGCTGATTTAGTCAGGACCTTAAAGTTTGTGTGGTCGGAGATAGGTTATGTTTTGATGGAGAACAAGGATAGTAAAAAAGAAGATGAGTTGATCCTGGGAGTGTTGAAGAAAGAAGCAAAAAAGAGAAAAGAGGCGATAGAGATTTTTGGTAAAGTAGGAGAAAAAGAAAGAGTAAAAGATAATGAGTTTGAGTTAAAAACAATTGAAGCATATCTACCCAAACAGATGGGTGAAGAAGAGGTAAAAAAGGAGATTGCCAAGATTGCTAAGGAAAGTGGGAAGAAGGGTGGAGTACTAATTGGTGAGGTAATGAAGGCATTAAAAGGAGAAGCTGATGGAGGTTTGGTAGCTAGAATTGTTAATCAGGAGTATGCCTAAAGAAAAAACTAAGGAAGGGTTAGATTTAAGAGTGGAGATAGTGGCGGATAGTCGGTATAAATTTGATCGTAAGCAGATAAGAGGAGCTGTAAAAAAATTACTAAAAGAAAAAGGGTTGTCGGGTAAGGTGATGGTGAGTGTGGCGGTGGTTGGAGAAAGAAAAATGAAGGAGTTGAAGAAAAAATATTTAGGAGAAGAAGGGGTGACTGATGTGTTGTCGTTCTGTCAGACAGAAGGTGAAGAGATGCCAGATATGGAGAATGGTTTGTTGTTGGGTGATGTGGTGGTGTGCTATCCAGAAGCAAAGAGACAAGCGGTTAGTTTTAAGAAGTTGTTGGATGATGAAATTGAGTTTTTAGTGTTGCATGGAGTGTTGCATTTGTTGGGAGTTCATCATGATTAAAAGATTGTAAAAAGAAAAGAAAAATCTTGATTTAATTGGTTAAAGAGGAAACGAAAGCAGAGATTGAATACATTTTTGCTATCTTGACAGGGGAGGAGGAAAAGCTTTAGGGTGAACTGTGAGCTATTATCAAAAGTATCGACCAAGTAAGGTAGTTGAGCTTGACTTAAAGAGTGTGAGAGATAGTCTGGCAGCTAGTCTGAAGTCTGGTGTTTTACCCCATGCATATCTTTTTGTTGGTCCAAGAGGGTCTGGTAAAACTAGTGCGGCGAGAATAATGGCGGCGGCGGTTAACTGCGAAAAGAATGAAAAAAAAGTAGCAGAGCCCTGTGCTAAATGTGATATTTGTTTAGATATTAGAGGGGGGAAAGCGGTTGATGTAATGGAGATGGATGCGGCTTCACATAGAGGAATTGATGACATCCGAGATCTAAGAGACAAAATTAAGTTAGCGCCGAGTAGATTGAGAAAGAAAGTGTATATCATTGACGAGGTGCACATGTTGACCAAGGAAGCATTTAATGCGCTGTTAAAGATTTTAGAGGAACCACCAAAGCATGTGATGTTCTTTTTGTGTACCACAGAGGAACACAAGGTACCTGAAACCATTGCTAGTAGGTGTACAAGGGTAGGATTCCAGAAGGCGAATGAAGAAGAGGTTCTAAGGTCTTTAAATAAGGCGATTAAAGGAGAAAAGATTGAGATTGGTAAAGAGGCAGTGAACTTTTTAGCTAAGTCAGTGGACGGAAGTTTTAGAGAAGGACATAAGTTGTTGGAGCAGTTAGTAAGTAATTTTAAAAATATTGGAGTTGAGGAAGTAAGAGGACTATTGGGGATGATAGGAAAGGATAGGGTAGAGGATTTACTGGATGCAGTAGAGGAGGGAGAGACGGGAAGAGTGGGAGAGATGATGATGGAGATGGAGGACAAGGGACTGGATGCAATTAACTTGTTAAGACAGTTACTAGAGTCAAGTAGAGAGAGATTAAGAGAAGCAGGGAAGGGTAAAGGAGAAGTAAAAGTATGGGCTGATTTGAGTGAAGAGTTAATTAAAGCGGCAGAGAGTTTGAGATTTTCACCGTTACCTTTTTTGCCGATAGAGTTGGCCCTGATGGAGGTTGGACTGGAAAGAAAAGAAGATAATGATGGTGGAGATACAGGTAAAAAAAAAGCGGTAAAAACTGAGGTTAAGAAGGAAAAAGAGATTAAGAAAATAGAGGAGAAGGTGGATAAGGTGGTGGAAGAAGCTAAGAAGGCGGTAAATGGTGCAGTCAAGGCAAGTTTGGGGCAGATAGAGGAGGAGTGGGAGCAGTTGTTGAGTAATTTGTCACCTAAGTACAGATCTATTGCTGGATTACTACGTTCAGCTAGACCTAAACAGATGGAAGGTAGATATTTAACTGTGGAAGTGTTTTATAAATTCCATAAAGACCAGCTAGAGCAAGAGAGTAAGCGAAAAGTAGTAGAAGAAGTGGCTAATAAGCTGTGGGGTCCAGTAGCATTGAAGTGTGTCTTGGGTGAGAAACCAGGTTTGGTGGTTGAAACAGTGGCGGTGAGTGAAGTAGAAAATAAAGCGGAAGAGGAGATAGTTAAAGCGGCAGAGGACATTTTTGGTTAGAGAAAGTTTACAAAGATAAGGTTTGCAGGTATAGTGAGGTTGTTAAGAATTTAAGTTTAAATATGGCTAATTTCGGACAAATTGGATCAAAAGGTGCAGCGGCTGCTAAGTTGGCAATGTTGCAGAGAAAGATCACTAAAAAGAAGATTGAGTTTGAGGATGATGACATCAGAGTGGTTGTAACTGGAGATGGTAAGTTGAAGAAAATGGAGATTGATGGTGAAGATGCCAGAAGAGTGGTTAAGGTGGTAAATGAAGCAATAGGTAAAGCCCAGAAGTGGTCTGCAGAAGAGATGAAGGGAATGATGGGAGATCTGAGTAAGATACTGCAATAAACCATGAAATCAATAAGGCCTGTACAGAAAGTTATTGATGCCTTTGAAGCATTGCCCGGGATTGGACCAAAGTCAGCAGCTAGGTTGGCATATTACTTACTGCATGTGCCTCAGGAGAAGATGGATAAGTTTGCTAAAGCCTTGGAAAATTTAAAAAGAGACACTAAAGAGTGTGCAGTTTGTTTTAATATTGGTGAAGATGATCTATGTCCTATTTGTGAAGATGGGGAGAGAGATAAACAGATAATTTGTGTAGTAGAGAAACCTTTGGATTTACTGGCTTTTGAGAAGGCTGATGGATATAACGGGGTCTATCATGTTCTGGGAGGGGTAATCAGCCCTTTGTCAGGGATTGGTCCAGAGGAGTTGAGAATATCTGAGTTGGTAGAAAGAACTAAAGGAGGGAAGGTGAAGGAGATAATTTTGGCGACTAACCCAACTATGGAAGGTGAAGCAACGGCTATGTATATTACTCATAAGATAAAGGAAAAGATGGGGGAGAAGGTAAAGATTAGTAGGATAGGTCGGGGTTTACCAACAGGGGCAGATGTGGAGTATGCAGATGGTCAGACCTTGAGTCGTGCACTTGAGGGTAGAAAAGAAGTTTAAAGAAGAATATATTTAAGGTATATGGATAACGGAGGTGTTGCCAGTCAGGTGGTAAAGGAAATCAAGAATCTAGGAGGAGAAACTGGTAAACAGTTAGGTGAAGCGGGTAAAGAGATTGTAAAAGGAACAGTGGAAGCGATGTTGGGAGATGATCAAAGAAGACGGGTGGAGCAAGGTGGGCCACAACAAGCCCCAGTGACGAGTGAGGTGGATGAGTTTAAACAAAGAAAGCAAGCAGAAAAGGAACAAGGTTTAAAGAGAGTAAGGAGTCAACTAGAGAATTATAGACAGTGGCAGAAACAACTTAAAGAAGAGTTGGGTGTTCAGGAAGAAAGAAAGGAAGAGCAGGTTAAAGTGGCAAAAAAAGAAGAAAAGAAGAATTTTTGGAGAAATTTGATTGGGAGAAATAGAAGTAAGTATGCGGGAACAGGAGAGGTGGTTAAGGCACACAATTAGGATTAAGGTTTTGATAGAATAAGAGAAGATGAAGTTGTTTAATTCGCTAACAAGACATGTAGAAGAGTTTGAACCTAGAGAAAAAGGAAAAGTGGGGATGTATACCTGTGGTCCAACGGTGTACCACTTGCCAACGATTGGTAACTGGAGAACTAATGTTTTGTCTGATTTACTTAAAAAAAGTTTTAAGTATTTAGGGTATGAAGTAAAGTCGGTAATGAACTTGACGGATGTGGGTCATTTGGTTAGTGATGGTGATGAGGGAGAGGATAAGCTGGAGAAAGCGGCTAAAAAGAAAGGTAAAGATGCTTGGGAGATGGCAGAGTTTTATATTAAAGACTTTAAAGAAGGAATGGAGAAGATGAATATAGAAACACCGGAAGTACTACCCAGGGCGACAGAGCACATTAAGGAACAGATTGAGTTGATAAAGAAGATTGAAGAAGTAGATTTGACGTATAAAACGAGTGATGGAGTTTATTTTAATGTGGAAGAGTATGAGAAAAAGGGGAGTGAGTATGGAGTGATGTCTAGTTTAGATCAGATTAGAGAAGGGGTTCGGGTGGAGGTGAATAAGGAGAAGAAGGATCCAAGAGATTTTGCTTTGTGGAAGTTTTCTAGAGAAGGAGAGAAACGACAGATGGAGTGGGAGAGTCCATGGGGAGTAGGTTTTCCTGGCTGGCACATTGAGTGTTCAGCGATGAGTATGAAGTATCTAGGAGAACAGTTTGACATCCATGTAGGCGGAGAAGATCTAATGAGTACCCACCATCCTAATGAGGTGGCTCAGGCAGAAGCGGGTACGGGTAAGAAACCAGTGGTTAAGTACTGGGTACACGGTGCGTTTTTGTTGGTTGATGGAGGCAAGATGGGTAAGAGTTTGGGAAATGCGTATACCTTGGAGGATGTTGAGAAGAAGGGTTTTGATGCTCTGGATTTACGCTATTTTTATTTAACCGGTCATTATCACAAACAGTTGAATTTTAGTTGGGAAGCTTTGGAAGCGGCTAAAGAAGCAAGATTAAAGTTAAAGAGATTGGTTACTGGTTGGAAAGATGGAGAAGGGGATAAGAGGGAGGAGAAAGTTAAGGAGTGGGAAGAGAGGTTTAAGCAAGCACTAGAGAATGATTTACAGATGCCTCAAGTATTAGCGGTGGTGTGGGAGATGAGTAAAAATGAAGAGTTGAGTGGAGTAGAGAAGTTGTTTTTGATCACAAAATTTGATCAATTACTGGGACTAGGTTTGGTGGAGAAAAAAACCGAAGAGATACCGGTAGAGATTTTAGGTTTGGTGGAGAAAAGAAACAAGGCAAGAGAAGATAAAAAGTGGGATGAGGCGGATAAAATTAGGGAAGAGATAGAAAAAAAAGGATATAGGGTTTTGGATGGTGAAAAAGGGGTTAAAGTAGAGAAGGTCTAAGTTTTTTCAGCTATTTTTCAGGTAAGGAGGTATAATTA
>CAZBRK010000015.1:0-9774 GCA_964494445.1 uncultured Pseudomonadales bacterium | reverse complement strand
TGAAAACATCTACCTAGACTCCTGCCAAACCTGGTTATCTTCTCTATCTCATCCTCTTTTGCACCAGCAATCATTGCTCCTAGCCTCATTGGGCCAGCAATACTGTAATAGCAGGTTTTACCATCAGCTATGAACTCCCAGTCCTCATCTTTCATGTCTAACCTATTCTCCTGCGTCCATTTTTGCTCCACTCCTTGACCAATCGCTGTTCTTAAAAGCATTCGGGAAAACTCTTTACCGATTTTCATTTTTAAATCTGTACTCAATAAGGGGTGGTTTTCACTTAGCATTCTCCACATAACTAAATGAAGAATATCTCCTGCATTAATCGCCTGTTCTACTCCGTAAAGCTTGTGTAGAGCTGGTTTACCCCGCCTCATCTCCGAATTGTCTTCAATATCATCATGTATTAGTAGCCACTCCTCAGATACCTGCATGGCTGCAGCAGTCATTAAGGCTCTGCTTCTTTCACCTCCTAAGGCTTCAGTAATTAGGCACAATATGGTGGGGCGCAAATACTTACCTTTTCTTTCTGGGTAATCAAGAGCGATTTTCCAACAAAAGTCAACATCTCCCTTGTACTCCTTTGGAATAACAAAGGTTTTGGGGAAATCGGTACTTTTAAGAGACTTTTCTATTAACGGCCACACTTCCTTTTTGCACTCCTCCAGTATCTCCATTGATTCTTCTTTTAAGCTCATACTTCAGATTATACCTGCTCTTAACAACTTTACAGGGTAAAATGTACTTTACCTGCCAAGGTAGCTCAGTTGGCTAGAGCGGCGGTATCGTAAACCGCAGGTCGTGGGTTCGATTCCCACCCTTGGCTCCTTCTCTCCTTGTTAATTCTATTCTTTGTTGTTAGACTGAGGTTCCAGTTACCAATGACTGGTTTTTTAATGTCTACTCGATACATATTTACAATTGGCGGAGTTCTTTCTGGTCTGGGCAAGGGAATTACTACTGCTTCTTTAGGATTACTTCTTAAACAAAAAGATTTCTCGGTCACTGCAGTCAAAATTGATCCTTACATTAGCCTTGACGCAGGCACCATGAGACCAATGGAACACGGTGAAACCTTTGTCACTGCCGATGGGGGAGAAATTGATCAGGATCTAGGCAACTACGAAAGATTTTTAGGTGTTGAACTTAGCAAAAACAACAACATCACCACGGGTAGAATCTATCAACAAGTCATTCAAAATGAGCGTTCTTTTAAGTATCAAGGTCGTGATGCTCAAATCTTCCCGGACCTAATCAATGAGGTTAAGAATCAGATTTACTCTCAATCTAAAGGTTATGATTTTTGTTTGGTTGAAATTGGCGGAACAACAGGGGACTTGGAAAACCTACCTTTCCTTCATGCTGCTAGAGAAATCGGCAATGAACATCCAGCTATTTATCTTATGGTCACCTATCTTCCTTATCTCAGAAACGTCGGAGAGCTAAAAACCAAACCTACCCAGCACGCTGTTGCTGCTCTCAGAGAAGTCGGTATTTTTCCAGACTTTATCATTACCCGTAACGAGATTCCTATCGACAAACCTAGGCGAGAAACCATATCCAAGCGTTGTTTTATCGATCCTGAGAAGATAATCGATAATCCAGACACAGACTGCACCTACTCAATCCCCTTACTTTTTGAAAAAGAAAAACTTGCAGATAAGATCTTGGATCAACTTTCTCTCAAACCAAGAAAAACAGATCTTCGTGCCTGGAAGCGTCTCGTAAACAATACTCGTCATCCTAAATCACACATAAGAATTGGTTTAGTAGGTAAGTACTTTACTTCAGGTAACACTATTCATAAAGACGTCTATATCTCTGTCTATGAGGCTCTTAAGCACGTAAGTGGTAAGTTGGCTGTAGATATTGAGGTTGTCCCTGTGAACTCTGAAGAAATTCAAAAAAGTAAAAACCCTGACAAATATCTGCGCGATTTGAAGCTAGATGGTTTAATTGGACCTCAAGGTTGGGGGAATCGTGGCACAGAGGGGATTATTACCACCATTGGTTATGCTCGTCGTAAAAAACTCCCATATCTTGGTCTTTGCTTTGGTATGCAAATGGCAGTAGTTGAGTTTTCCCGTAATGTCGCTAGGCTTGAAAATGCCAACTCTGTTGAGGTTAAGGCCAGAACACCTCACCCAGTTATCCACATAATGCCTAAGCAAAAAGAGTACCTCAAGAAAAAACAGTACGGAGGCACCATTCGTCTAGGAGACTGGCCTTGTAAGATCCAACCATCTACTCTGGTTGAGTCTTTGTATCTCAGGCATAGCGATCTTAAGAAATCAGACTCTCCTTTCACCATTATGGAAAGACATCGTCATCGTTATGAATTTAATCAAGAATACAGGGACAAGCTTGAGTCTAAAGGGCTGATCTTCTCTGGCACATCACCAGATGGTCAATTGATCGAGGCTATTGAGCTTCCTGTAGACAAGCATCCCTTCTTTGTTGCCGTTCAGTTTCACCCTGAATACAAGTCAAATCCACTATCACCACACCCACTATTTCTCGGTCTGATTAAAACCGTTCTAGACTTAAAAAAATAATTTTCGATCCTGATTATCTTGGTATGCTTAGAATCATTCCTTTAGCGATTAGGCTCGGATTGGATCCAATTGCTTCTTGATTAGCCTCATAGATCTGTGTCCATGCATAACCATCACCGTAGGCTCTAACAGCAATGTCCCACAAGTAATCACCTGCTACTGTTGTGTAACTATCGCCATCGATAGTGATAACAGCTTCATTTAATTCTTGTTCAGCTACTGTAATTTTCTTTACTTCTACTTGAGGAATGGTTAATTCTGTGCCTGTTTCAATCTGGTTGGCATCAATGATTTGGTTTGCGATTACGATGTCTGTAAAGTTGTATCCAGACTTATAGAATTTTTCAGCAATACTCCAAAGATTATCACCCTTTTCGACAATATAGGTAACAGGTAAGTTCTCTGGTTTTTCTCCTTCAACGATCTGAGTTAATGTATCTGTGCCTGAGCTCAGATCTTCCATCTTGTTTATCGATTTGAAGTAATTAATCATCAAAGTACCTACTACCACTATGACTACACCACCCATGATGGTACTAATCAACGATTCATTTATCTTTAGGGTTTTTAGTATCTCTTTTAGTTTTTTCTCCACTTATAACTCACCTCCTTTTTCATCATCTTATATATCAAGACTATCTTCGTCAAGGGGTGTCTTAATAATAAACCAAACTCCATTACAGGGTCTTTTATTTTTTAAAAAAGAGCTGTTACAATAAATACATGAGGAAATACATAATAGGAGCCACATCAATGCTTTTCGTCCTAGGTTTAGGTGTCAGTGCCTACTATTTCGGCACACAAAAATCCACAGATATACAAGAAACAACACCCAAGGATACAGGAGAGCAAATATCTGAAACAGAGAAAAATTTGCCAACAACTAAACTCTCTCCAACATCCCCATCTCAACCAACAGTTAATGTCTCTGAGCAAATTGTGGCAGCAATAACCAGTAAAAACACTCAACCTCTAGAAGGGTATATGGCAAACACCGTTCAGGTGCGACTTGAGTCTTCTGGATGTTGTGGACCAATAACAAAGGCCGAAGCCATGAGTCAACTATCCTATCTAGACCCAGCAGTTGGGTGGAGCTTCGACTCAACCAATCCAATCATAATTGATTTGGCAGCAAATGCTTCAAACTATTACGGTAGTGATTGGATAGTCGGGGTTGCTAGTAATGAATATGTCGTTTCTTTTAAACTCAATAGTCAGAATAAAATTGAGGCTTACAACTTAGGAGCTTCTTATAAACTACTGATTCCTTAATTTTAAGTCAATAAAAAACCTGGAATAGGTCGAGAAACATAGGCTTATTTCAACTCAGAAACTTTCAATCAAATTCAATATTTTTTGTTAAGCCTCTTTTTCTACTAAAATCGTACACTCGCTTACTAAGGCAGCCACAGCTCCGATTGCAGCCAGTGTTGGAAGCAGTAGTGCACCCACAACTCCAAAAGTTAAAGGTAAGGCTAATAAATCTCGTCCCTCCTTATTTTTGATCGTTATTTTTCTGATATTACCTTTTTGAACAAGTTCTTTTATTTTTTTAACTAGTTCTTCACCGGTAACTTGAAAAATTTCTTCTGTAGTTTTTTTATTTTTACTCATATTTATATTTTAAACCATTTGCGGGGCTGACGGGGCTCGAACCCACGACCTTCTCCGTAACAGGGAGACACTCAATTTATTTAAGTCGATCAAGAACAGTTAGTCTATTAACCTTTTATTTAGAAAATTGTTAGAAACTTCCAAAAACTAGTTTTTCAGAATTTCTTTTAACTGAGGTCTGTCGAGATATTTATCAACGATTTTTTCACTTTCATCATAGCTGTGTGTGTCTTTGTAAATTGTTATGTGAATGAGTTCATGAATGACGGTTTCAACAAACTCTTTCCTACCTCCGCACAAATAATGACGAGCATTAATGTTTCCTGTATTTTCGTTAAACCAACCTTCATTACTAAAACTGTGCACATAACAAACAGTATTTTTATTAGGAAGCACAAGTTCTAACTGTTTAAATGCTTTTTCCACCGGTTTGGCAACACTCTGCCACCAATCAGAAACCTCCAGTAAAATCTTTCTTTTGCTTACACAATAGTAAACAATACGACCAATTGAGGGCTTAATTACTGAACGAAGATTCTCATATTCTTTGCGATGAAAAATGAAACTTAAGACTTCTTTTAACTCTTCTTTTATGCTGTATCGGAAAAAAACTTTCATAAATATATTCTAGCTGATAAAAAGCAAAAAGAGTGAATCTGAGGGTAGAGACCCACTCTTTTTTATTAATGTTCAAGAATCTCCAGTTCAGTGTATGTGTTTATAACCTCGTCAACTTCAGAAGTAGCGTTCGTTTGTGGAAATTTTTCCTGAACGATACTAACAAGGTTTTTTCTTGTCTGATGGTTTTGGAGGAGATTGGTGATAAAAACAGCCACTTCAGACATCTCAAGTGGACCCTCAAGTTCGAAATATGCAAAGTGCGAGTCAAGATCTTCTCTGGTTTTGAAACGCTGATTAATTTTCATGATGGCCCCCATTAGACAGAAATTCGTCTGGTGCATAAGGAAGCTGAGTGGGTCTAGTTGCCGCACACCCTCCTCCACAAAAACTGTCACAGTTTTGGCAAGATTTAGGTAGCCACTTTAAACTTCTGAACTTTTCAAGTCCAGACCCTTGCCAAATTTCTTGAAGAGATTGTTCTAAAAGGTTGCCATATATGCCACTTGCAACAGTACAACCCTTTACATCGCCATTAAAGCAGATGTGGCCAAAACCAGTACCTTGCCAACATCCTTGAATAAGGTAGTGATATTTTTCAGGGACAAGACAAAGTGGAAAAGCATCAGCTAAGGCTGTCCTGACACCAAAGTCTTTACTCAAATTTTCCAACAGAGGAAACAGGTTTAGATAGTCTTCAATTGAAAGACGATTTTGTTCCCAATTCAATCCTGCGCGACCATAAGGTGTCAAACGGCTAACTGCATAGATTAGACTACTTCGAGTTAATCCTCGTTGACTTAGGTCTTCAACAAGAGCATGGAGATGTTTCTTATTATCATGAGTGAAGGTACTTAAAACGGTAATATTTAACCCTCCATCGAGACAAGCTTCCAATGCATTTAGGGCCTTGTCATAAGTTCCGGGAACCTTTGTGATTTGATCATGAATGTGTCTTGGTCCGTGAATAGATATTGCACCTTCACGAATACCATATTTTTTCATTACAGTGACCACATCTTTTGTAATACAGGTACCATTTGAAACAAATGACAGAAACAGCCCTAAATTGTGGGCATATCTTAGAACTTCTTGCCAGTGAGGATAGATAAAAAATTCCCCACCAAACAAGTGGACCTCGAATATTTCCGCTTCTGCAATTTTATTGAGAATGTTTTTGACATGATTTATAGAAGGGTGAGAAAAATCAAAAGTGTCTCCAACAAAACAAAAATTGCAAAATAAGTCACAAACTGGGGTTACTTCATAGTTAACACTGAACGGAGATTTCAAAGTACGAAGCTGGTTCATTTTTATCCTCCTTGTGTGAGATAAGGTACTGGGGCGGAATATAGGAAAGATTCCACCCCAGTGGAGTTGGGTTCACCCTGAGTTACAGCGGCAACGACACTTGCACTTGCCACCATACATACGGTCACGTGAGGCACTCTTTATTGGTGCCTTTGGTGCTCCTTTAACAGGAGTGAACCGGGTGATTTTCTTCATTTTTAACACCTCCTTTGGGGTTATAATGATCACCCTATGACATCATACTCCAGCAGTATGATTTGCCCTATATTATAGCATTTAAGACAAGTTGATTAATTTTTGAGAACTAGTACATATATAATCAAACTATATGGTATACAAAATTATAGAAAAACAAGACAAAGACATTAAAGACTTTTATGGAAAAACGATCAAAGAAGTTATATTTTTTTATTTGTGGGGTATACGGGAGGACATTCGAAATTTTTATGTTGCATTTTTAGATCAAGTCAAGCTTTATTTGTGTTAGGATATTAAGATGAACCATCCGACAAATACATCTATTTGGAAAGGAAAGAAAATTCGTTATACCTGGATTAAAGCTAATGATTTCTCAATGTTTTCTCCAATTACCCAAGCTTATGGAGTAGTCTTTGACGCTAAAGAGAATATATTAATTGGAAGAGAGCCGGGTAATTATTGGTGTCTACCAGGTGGTACTCCAAAGGCTAGAGAGAGCCTAGAACAAGCCTTAGAAAGAGAAGTTGAAGAAGAAGTGAACGCAGAAATAGAGAATATTCAAAAATTAGGAGTTCAAAAAGTGGAATTTCTCAAGGAAAGTAAGGTTATTTATCAGTCAAGATATATAGCGAAACTGAGAAGGTTGCTACCCCAGACAGAGGAACCAGATAAAAAAATAATTTGGGAAAGAAAACTTGGTACAAAAGAAGAGGTATTAATAGATCTTAACTGGGGGATAACTGGTAAAGCAATAATAGAAGACGCTCTAGAATTACTCCACAAGGGTTAATAAAACTATCTCTGCGGGGTATACGGGACGATGTTCAAAATTTTTATTGTCTCGTTGGAAAACCTCACCCGTAAAATATTTAGTCGTAATCTAGGTAGACTATCTTTCCTTGGCTTCTCTGTCTCCATTAATCAATTCTCTGGTCTTTACTATTAAAGCCGCTTTCATGATGATTGGAGCTTTATCTGTTCCTTCAAACCTTAGTTGTAACAAGGCCATTTCCTCGGCACTTATCCCTAAGTCTTTCGCTGATGCGTAAATCAAGTCTTCGGCTTGTCTAACTGCTTGAGTAGTTTCTTCTTCAATTCTTGACATGTCAACTATTATATCATTTTTCTAATATTTACAGGCTTAACAGAAGCGTAAAAATCATTCCAAAAAAGGGGAAAACAGATGGGTCTACGACAAATCCTGTTACCCTCTAAATATGTTTATGTGTTGAATTTTATATAGCTCTGCTTCTTTTATTTCCTAGCTTGAATTTCTTCTTCAATATTCTTAACTTCTTCAGGAGAAAGATTAAAAATATCTTCTAAACCTTTTCTTACGCCCTCTAACCATTTTTCCTTGCCACTAGCTATCGCTTTCTGAAGTGTTTCTCTAGAAAATCTGTGAACCATCTCTGCTTTTTCGTCATCGGAGATCTTAAAATCTTTAGTTAAGTTATCAAACTCTCTAGCAATACCATCATTGGGGGTTGAAAGTAATACAGCCTTAATATAGCCATATTTGGGCACATTAACAGCCTCAACGAGAAATGAAGCAATATCTAGATTTCTAGAAACTTCAGATTGTCTCAACATATAAAACAATTTAACCGTCTCTTTTAAGTTTTTAAGTGCAGGCTCATGATACTTGAGATAAATCTTTTCAATCTCTTCTGTTTTGCCACGCTTCTCTATCTCAGACTTCAACAAGGTCATTGTTTCTTTTATTTTTTCAAACTTTTCATCATTCGGAGCAATCGAATCAGCATTCAGTTTTGAAAAATAGGATTTCAAAGCCCTGTCCATAAGACTCACCACATTTTCATCAGTGACAGATTTTTCTATTAATGAAAGTGAAGCACCTCCTTTATAAAAGTATTTTTCATTAAATTCATTTTCATCTGTCCATTCTAATTCTTCTAATTTTAAGACCGAAGCCTTTTTAAGTCTCTGCAGGACTTCATCTGATGTCTTTTTTCTTCCTACCCCTCCATTTCCTTTTTCTTTACCAAGGAAATCAATCAATAAATTAGACCCCGTAACAATATCATCAAATTGTCTTTTTCTTTTTGAGGCAAACTCCTCATCGTTTTTTTTCTCTAATTCTGATTGTTCTTTAGGATAAGAAAACTCAATAGGAACCGACACGACTTTCTTATTAAGACTCAAGGAGACATATATAGGAAAGTAGACAGCATTAGAGTATGCTTCCGGCTTCACTTTTCCCCAAAAAGGACTATTTTCAGGGATCTCAAACGTTTCACCAAAAAGACTTCTTAATTCAGACGTATTTTTGAGAGCTCTTGTCCCACCAAATAAATCCAATACCGAATCTTTCTTTTTTCGTAAACCCGCCTCGACAAGCATTCGATGTATCTCAAGGTTGGCTTTTCTTTCTGAAACCGCTTGGAATTCGGGGTAGCCACGGAAATCATCATGCTTGTCTCCCAATTCTTTAACCCTTATACCTCTGTCAGGAATAACAATATCAGCCTTTCCTTCGTTTATTGGTCGAGTAATGTTAAAAACCTCTGCCACCAACTGAGTCTTTTCTATTTCTACTTGAATAAGTGCATCTCCATTTTTAAGGTGTCTACTACCTTCATCATCAACAATGATGTCTGTAACATTTTTGATAGCTTCAATTCTAGCTTGACTATAACCTCTCTTTTTCTGCTCTAAAAGCCATATTAATCCCGGCATCTTTTCTCCACTTTCTCGACTCTCTTTTGTCACCTCCAAGAGATTGACAGAATCCACAACTGTAGCCGCTTGTCTTGTTGTAGTTTCTTCAGAAAACCTTCTAGGATTTATCTCGCTGACCATCTGAGTAAAAAGAGGGGAACTACCACCATCAACAATAGAAACATTAATTCCTTTCTTGTTTAGTCGGTTAATAGACTCTAGCGCCAAAGTCCCTCTGACACTATCGGAACTTTCTCTATCCTCGGGGTCAAATTCAGGGAAATATGTAGTGGCAATAACCATGACTGATTGTTCAGGGTTAAGTTTTTCATTTTCTCCATTTTTCCTTGCTTCGCTGTCTTCTCTTATCAATGATTCGTACTTTATAGAAAGAACTTTGTAGTAATTCTCAAAATCAAAACCTTGGTCTCCTCCTTTTTCCATAGTTACACATATTGTAATACATCTTTACTGTTGGGAAAAATAAACGGAATATTTGCGGGGCTGACGGGGCTCGAACCCGCGACCTTCTCCGTGACAGGGAGACACTCCGAATATGCTATGTGTTGATTTCAGTATAGTTGACAAATAAAATCTTTTTTTATGTTATCGTTAATATAGAGCATGAAAAAAAATAATCTTTTTAAAATAATCGTCGCAATTATAACTTTAGGTGTTGTTGGTTATTTAATCTACAAAACATATTTACTAAAATCTTTCGGCAATGCTGAATACATCGAATATAAGAATGACTATTATGTAAAATTGTTGGAAGTTTTGTCAAAAAATGATA
>CAZBRK010000014.1:6107-10101 GCA_964494445.1 uncultured Pseudomonadales bacterium | reverse complement strand
TTCTAAGGCCTTTAAATAGTCAGGGTCTATTTTGGTAATCTGAGAGAGTTTTTCTATGCTAATTTGCTGTTCTTTTCTTGCTTGAGAAATAATCTGTCCAACGGTTTTCATTACTGTTTTAATTAATCGGTAGTTTTTTCAGCTACTTGATCTTGAGTGAGAAGTTTGTTGGCGTTTTCCAGATTAACTTCTCGTGGTTTGTTCCCCTCTTGAACAGTGATTGCCCCCACCCCCTCAAGCTGATCCAAAATACGAGCAGCACGAGCATAACCAATAGAAAGGCGCCGTTGAAGAAGTGAAGCAGAGGCTTTGTTGTTGTTTAAACAAACCTTGATAGCGTCCATAAATAAATCATCAACATCTTCTAGGTTTTGACCATCCAATCCAACGGCGGATGATGCTTTAGATTCTTTGATAACATCTGGTTGATACTCTGGATTAACACCACTTTTTCTAAGATGGCTAATCAAACTTTTTATTTCTTTTTCTGAAACAAAAGCTCCTTGAATACGCCTTGGTCTTGCTTGATCTGGAGGAATATAGAGCATGTCTCCCCTACCTAAAAGTTTTTCTGCTCCAGGAGAGTCTATAACAACTCTGGAATCAATCATTGAAGTGACTTGGAAAGCAATACGACAAGGGATGTTGGCTTTAATTACTCCAGTAATAACATTAACCGAGGGTCTTTGAGTAGCAACAATAAGGTGAATACCAACAGCACGAGCCATTTGAGCAATACGAGTTATTTTTTCTTCAACCTCATGAGGAGAGACAAGCATGATGTCGGCAAGCTCATCAATGATGATGATAATATATGGCATTGCTTGAAAACCGCTAAGTTCATTGTATCCTCCGATATTTCTTACACCAACTTCTGCTAAAAGCTTGTAACGACGTTCCATTTCAGAAACTGCCCAGTTAAGAGCATTGAGAACTTTTTCAACATCAACAATGACTGGAGTTATTAAGTGAGGAATATCGTTGTAGAGGCTAAGTTCTACCCTTTTAGGATCAACCATTATGAATTTAACTTCTTCAGGAGAAGCACGAAATAGGATCGAAGCAATGATCGTGTTAATCATGACTGACTTACCTGAACCGGTGGCACCAGCAATTAAAACATGGGGCATTTTTGTCAGATCGGTAACAACAGGTTTTCCAGCAACGTCTAAACCCAGACCAAATAGTGTACGGGACGGATTATCTTGCATCTGTTTGGCCGTAAGCATTTCTTTGAGGTTAACGAACTCTAATGATCGATTTGGAATCTCAATACCAACCAATGAGCGCCCAGGAATTGGAGCTTCAATACGAATTTGTCCTTGAGGAGCTGCTAGAGCTAGAGCCAAGTCTGATTGTCTGGCAGTAATTTTATTCAACTTAACACCAAGAGCGATTTCTAGAGCATATTGAGTGACGGCAGGCCCTTGATTAACTTCGACTACCTTAGCTGTAATACCAAAAGAGTCGAGTGTTTTTTCAATTATGTTGGCATTTGCATTTATGTCTCCTCTATCGGCCTTACCTATTTTTTCGGCAGATAATAAAGTAAGTGGAGGAGGTTGCCAAATGACAGAAGAAGGAGAAGAGGACGGAGGAAGGGTCCCTTTTACTGTTTCTTTTTTTGACTTAGAAGATTCTTCTTCTTTTTTCTTTTCTTGAGCTTCTGATCCCATGCCACTTATTTTTATTTTTGAACTTGTTTGAGAATTTGAAGTAAATTTGGGTTTAGATGTGGTATCTTTTATTTTGGTAAAAATTTGCGTTATTTTTTTACCAATAACTTGAAGCCAGACATAGATATCTTCAAGTGATGTTTCGAACAGAATAAAAATACCAATAAATACACTAATTAGATAAAAGAGATAAGCTCCTGCTTTGGTAACTAGTGATGAAATCGAAAGAAAAAGCTGCTTACCAACATTACCAGAACGCGAGATCCCAGTAAGAGCAATCAGGGTAATAAGTGACCCCAAAAATACATTAGGAGAAGCAATAGGCCAGTTAATTTTGGTAAGAATTAAGCCCCCAGAAACAAAAATGAAGGGCATTAAAATAAATGTCCATCCAAAAAGTTGACTACCAACTTGGTATATCTGAGAGAGAACAGGCCCTTGGCGAGAAAAAGAGATAGCTAGTAACCCACCCAGACCAACAACCACAATAGCTAGAATTGAGTTGATAGTATCTTTTTTAAGATCAACCTTGAATGGTTTTGATCTACGTCCACGTTTACGTGCCATAACAATACTGAGTATAACTTAAACAGGCTTAAAGACAAAGCTATACTTCGAGAAGAATAGCAATGACTAATGGTCTTCTTTCTATTTGTTTAAAAAGAAATTGTTCAAGCCCATTTTCTATTTTATCTTTAATGAAAGTAGGGTTGTTTAGATGAGCTTTTCTGTTTCCTTTAAGTATTTGAGCCACCTGTTCTTCTGTTCGTTTGATTAATTTTTGAGACTCTTTGGCATAAACAAATCCTCGGGTAATAATTTCTGGCTTACCCACAAGTTGACTTGTTTTTGAGTCAACAGGAACAAGAGCTAATATAATACCGTGCTTGGACATTGTTTGTCGATCGCGTAAAACGGTTAATCCAATATCGCCAATACCCAAACCATCAACATAGACATTCTTACTAGGAATTTTTTTGCCTAGACGAAAACTGTTGTGAGAAACGTCAACTGATTGACCTGTGTCAATGATGTGTATTTGCTTAGATTGGTAACCCAATTGAACCGCCATTTTTTGGTAAAGACGAGCATGGCGTATTTCTCCCCCTACAGGAATAATGTTCTTGGGTTGAATCAGACGGAGGAGAAGGGTTAAATCTCCACGGTGTCCATGACCAGTAACATGGAGAGGTTTATCGGCGATGTCGGGATAAACTACATCTACTTCTTGTTCAAAAAGTGAGTCAATAAGTCCATAGATATTGGTTTCATTACCGGGAATAAAACTTGAACTCAATACAACTTTGTCACCAGAGTGCAGTTGAAGATGACGATGTTCTCCAGCGGCAACACGATAGAGAGACGATCCTTCTTGCGCCTGAGATCCGGCAATAATAACAGCTACTTGATGAGGAGGAAGATGTTTTATCTGTTGGGGTTTGATAAGAGTATTGTTGGGAATTTTAATAAAACCATGCTTAACAGCCATTTTAATGTTTTGTTCTATAGATCTTCCCATTAAGGCAACTTTACGATTATATTTGGCGGCAGTCTTTATCACCATGTCAATGCGAGAAATTGAGGATGACATTGTAGTAAGGATAAAACGCCCAGAACTATTTTTTATCTCTTTTTCTAGCGTCTGCATGACAGTTCTTTCTGAAGGAGTAAAACCTCTTTTTTCTACACCAAGACAATCTGTTAAAAGCAGATCAACTCCTTCCTTCCCTACTTGAGCAATTCTGGTTAAGTCTGGAGGTTTATTATCAAGAGGGTTGAGATCAATTTTAAAGTCAGAACCATGATAAACCGTGGCTGACGGGGTCTTGATTAATAAATGTTTACAGTTAGGAACCGAGTGGGTCATGTGAATCAGGTCAATAGAAAAAGGACCTAAGTCTAGATGATCTTCAACTACATTAAATTTATTTTTGACACCAAATTCACGAGAACGTCCTTCTGCTAAGGCCATTGTTAATTTGGATCCATAAATTGGAATATTCGGAAGTCTGGGTAAAATGTAAGGTAAACCACCAAAATGGTCCATGTGACCATGGGTAATAACAATACCGTGTATTTTTTTATGGCTTTTCTCTAAGTAAGTAATGTCAGGAATGAGAAAATCAACTCCTGGGGCTGATTCTTTAGGAAAACCAATACCGCAGTCGACAATAATTTGGTTTTCACCGTATTCATAGATATACATGTTTTTAGTAACTTCTCCAGCACCACCTAGGGGAATTATCCTTAAAGGAGGATTGCTGCTTGTTTTTTGATTTTTATGATTAGAATTCATAAGTGATTTAAATAATTAAAAA
>CAZBRK010000014.1:0-6007 GCA_964494445.1 uncultured Pseudomonadales bacterium | reverse complement strand
TTAATATTTTCTGCGGTTAAGTTAACTGATTGAGCTTTTTTTTCAACTATCATTTTAGCAACACGACGAGTAATGCCTTGAATGGTGCGGTTTAGAGTACGAATACCTGCATCATAACCTAGCGGTCTGACTATTTGAGGCCAAAGCTGAGAGTCTATGGTGATAATGTTGGCGTCTAGGCCGGATTCTTTAAGAGCTTGAGGGAGAAGATATTCCTTACCTATGGTAATTTTTTCATTATCAGTGTAGCTAGGCATTTGGATAGGTTCTAAACGATCAAGCACAGCGGTGGCAATGTTAGTTGTGTTGTTACCGGTGGCAATAAAAAGGACTTCGGAAAGATCAACTGGATAGTCAATAAAGTGGTCAAAAAACTGGTGGTTTTGATTAGGGTCTAGAAGTTCAACCAGAACTCCCATGATGTCAGCACGGGCTTCTTCTGTGACACGATCTATCTCGTCTAAAAGGATGATAGGGTTTTTTACACCAGAACGAGCTAGAGCTTTAATGATTTGTCCGGGTTCAGACTCAAGATGTAGACGAGATTGTCCGCGAAGATCTCGGGCGCTTCCCATACCACCAAAGGGAATACGAACCAGTGGACGACCCAAAGCTTCAGACAAGGCTGAAGCAAAAGTGGTTTTACCTGTACCGACTAGACCAACAAGAAAAACAATGGGAGCACGGGCGGTACCCATGTTTCTTTCTAGCCTTAATTTGAGGACTGACATATATTCTAAAATTCTTTCTTTAACTTCTGGCATACCATAGTGATGCTTATCTAGGACTTGTTTAATGTGAGCAAGATCAATGGGACGTTCAACTCTTTTTTCCCAAGGAAGACGGGTAATCCAGTTAATGTAATGGCGTGTTTTCTCAAATTCTTCTGAATAGAATCCCTGAAAGAACATGCGTTGAAGTCTATCGATTGTAGCCAGTGTTCTTTGTTTTAACTCAGGAGGTAAATTGACAGTCTCAACTTGTTGATTAAGCTCATTCAAGTCTTTTTTTATTAATTCTTGCGAATTATTAGGGGCAGAAGTGGACATAAGAACAGTATAAGATAGTCGTCCCGAAATGGCTATTAGCGGTGATCCTTAAAACGCTTGTAGTCTGGTCGGTGGGATTGATTGGGTGACTTAAAATCAGGTCTAGGGTTTTGAGCAGCTGAACCAGCAGGACCACCTTCGAAAGGTTTTGTTGGAACAAGGTTTAAACGACCCTGATCATCAATTTCCTGCAACTTCACCTCAATTGAATCACCTTCTTTAATAACAGTGTTGATGTCTCCCAAATAACCAGAAGCTATCTTAGATATGTGAATTAAACCGGTTTTACCAGGCATAAATTCAATGAAAGCGCCATAAGACTCAACACGAGTAGCGGTACCGGCGTAAACCTTACCCACTTCTGGTTCAGTGGTAATTCCTTTAATAAAGTCAAGAACTTGATTAACCTTTTCTTTAGAGGCTCCAGTAACATTAACTTCACCACTGTCTTCAACATTAATGTCTACTTCAAAATCAGACTGTAGTTGGCGAATAACCTTACCTCCAGGACCAATGACTTCACCAATTTTTTCAGGATTGATGATAATGGTTTTGATATGAGGAGCAAACTCACTAATGTCTTTTCTAGGTTTGTCAATAACGGCGACCATCTTTTCGAGAATATGGATTCTACCGACTCTGGCTTGCTCTAGAGCTTCACCTAATAGGTCGGCTGTAACACCACTTATCTTTACATCCATCTGAATGGCTGTAATACCATCACGGGTACCGGCAACTTTAAAGTCCATGTCGCCAGTATGATCTTCCAAACCGGCAATATCACTTAAAGTGACATGTTTTTCTGAACCGTCCGTAATTAAACCCATGGCAATACCAGCAACAGGTTTTTTAAGAGGAACACCCGCATCCATAAGAGAAAGGGTGGAACCACAAATGGAAGCTTGAGAGGTACTACCGTTACCTGACATTACTTCAGAAACTACACGAATAGTGTAGGGGAAGTCTTTACTGTCGGGGATCATGGGGAATAGGGCTCTTTCAGCTAAAGCACCATGACCAACTTCACGACGGCCAGGGTAACCAACACGACTAGGTTCACCAACACTAAAGCCAGGGAAGTTATAGTGATGGATGTAACGACGAGTACTTTGACCCTTCATTCCGTCAATAAGTTGTTCTTTGTCTGGAGAAGCTAAGGTAACAACACTAAGAACGTGAGTTAAACCGCGTTGAAAATATCCAGAACCGTGAACACGAGGAATTGTGCCAACATAACAGTTAATAGGACGAATCTCGTCTGGTTTACGACCATCAGGTCTGATACCTTTTTCTAAGGTTTGTTTTCTAACAGCTTCTTTTGAAAGTTTGTCAAAAACTTTGTTAACTTCACCCGAATCCAAGTCAGGGTTTTTTTCAAGAATTGCCTGAACAACACCTCGACGACTGCCTGTTTTGGTAACTTCAGCACGAGCAATTTCTAAAAGATCAGGAACCTCTTTATTGATAATTTTAGATATTTCAGGATTAACCTCTTTGGTTTTGAATGTCATTTTTTTAGGTTTAACCAGAGAAACCATTTCTTTAATTGCCTCGACTGCTTTACCTAGAGAAGACTGACTTGTTTTAAACGCTTCAAGAATCTGGGCTTCAGCAACCTCATTACCATCAGCTTCAACCATGGCGATTGAGTCGGCTGAACCGGAGATAACCATGTCAAGTTGTGAGGTTTCTTTTTGATCCTGGGTAGGATTAATAATAAACTTAGAGTCCTTGTCTAAACCAACACGAACAGCTCCAACAGGACCTGCCCAAGGAATGTCAGAAATGGCTAATGCAGCAGAAGCACCAATGATGGCTAAAATTTCTGGTTCATGTTGACCATCAATGGAAAGTGGATTAATGACTACTTGAACTTCATCCATGTACCCTTCTGGAAAAAGAGGACGAATGGAGCGATCTATGAGACGAGAAGTTAAGATTTCATTATCTGAAGGACGACCTTCACGTTTCACGAAACGACTAGAGCTGATGATGCCACCAGCATAGTGTTTTTCGCGATACTCTACTTGGAGAGGAAAATAGTCAATTCCTTCTCGAGGAGAACCGGTGACAACGGTTGCTAGAACCATGGTGTCTCCACACCTAACAGTAACAGCGCCGTTTGCTTGAGGAGCAAAAGTGCCAGTTTCTATCGTAATCTGTTGATCGTTTAATTTGAAATTAACCTTGTGGCTATTCATGATGTTTTTTTTCTAAGAGGAAAGGTGAAACACGTTAAGAAGAAAAGAGAAACCTTTTAAAATCGTCTCTATTTACTCCTCAAGCGCTTGCTTTTCTTTGACCTCCAATTTTTAATTCTTTAGTAATAAATTTATAATCTTTTAAGTTTGTTTTCTGAAGATAGTTAAGGAGACGGCGGCGTTTACTAATAATTTTAAGAAGTCCTCGACGAGAGTGATTGTCTTTTTTGTGACCTTTGAGATGCTCTGTCAACTGACTTATTTGTTTAGTAATAAGAGCAATTTGAACACGAGGAGAACCAGTGTCTTTTTTACTGGCGGCGTATTTGCCAATAATGCCTGATTTTGTTTTAGTATTTAATGCCATGTCGAACGTATTTTAACAGAAAAAGAGAATTTTGTCATTGTGAGGATCTAGATTAGGACTTTTTTGTTTTTGAAGAAGAACGGTATATTTTAGGTTTTTTCCACTCAGGAGGAATCTCTGAAAACTGTAGAATTTCTTCCTGTTCTGTTGGAATATTTGTTGGAATAGTAATATCCATGTTTGCAGGTGGAGATGAAAAAACTGGAGCAGAAACAGATTTTAGTGGAGGAGTAGATAGTAAAGAAGAGGATAAAAATTTGCCCTTATGACGCATTAAATAGTTAAGAGTCCTCATTGTGTCAGCAGAAACAGTATTGGAGGTTAAGTTGTTTGTATCAAAGTAAATACGAGAAATAAGTAAGGTGGAAATTTCTTCAGTGGGATTTAGTTCTAGTTGAGAAATAAGAGAGGCAGTCATTTCAGCCATTCCGGAAAAAGAGCGTTGGTGAAAATTAAAATTAGCAAAAGATGCTGGTTTGGTAGTGTGGTTAAGACTGACAATGTTGGCTTGATCGAGAAAAAGTTTTTCTTCAGAGTAGAACTTACCCAGCTCTTCTAGTGAGTTAATTCCCAGAACAAAAACCAGGTCTGCATTGGCTCCAGAGTAAGAGTATTTAATGTTGGAAATGTCTGGAGGGAGAGTTCCTTTTTTGGGTTTGATTAAAAGAGAAAAGTTACCCTGATCGTCAATGTCGTAATCAACCTTATCAAGGTCTGCTTCTTTGTATTTAAAGTTAACGATAAGATTCTTGGCACCGACACTAGACTTTATTTCTTTTAAGTAAGGGATGTTTTGATTTTTAAGATTAGAGGAGTCACTACAACCAAGCTGGGCTTGTTTACCTGTTTTCTGTAAGGTTAAAAGAAGGCTTATGGCAGATATGACCATTTCTGGATCTGGTTGAGGAGGGAGAAGAATTAGAATTGAACGAACACGGGAAAGTTCTTCTTTAAGGGAGGAGATGTTTTTTTGATCAAACATAATTTAGTCGTGACTGCTTTCGTTATAGGACATTATAATGTCTCCAGGCTTGATGTCAAGTTCTGGATTGAGCAGCATACCAAATTCTTGGTCTTTTTTTACTTCCTCCACTTGGTCTTTACCTACTTGTAAAGAAATAACTTTATGTTTTTGATTAACAAAATCCTTAAGAGATATTTTTCCGGAAACAACAACGGCTCCTAAAACTTTTTTACCGTTAATTTCAAAAACCTTGATAATTTTAGCCGAACCTTTTTCTTCTGGAGGAGGAGGGGTTTTGGTGGACTCTATCAACTCATCAACAAATTCAAAAAGGTGGTAAATAATAGTGAAATTTTTAAAAGTAACCTTTTCAACTTGGGCAAACTTTGAGACAGAAGAATTTATACTAACATTAAAACCAAGAATCTGAGCATGATTGACGGCTGCAAGGTCTATGTCTGATTCAGTAACATTACCAACACCGTGAGCAATGATGTTAATCTTTTTTTGAAGACGGTCAACAATGGCTTCAAGAGATCCTTGTACATCGGCTTTTATGATTACAGTTGGTTTTTCGGAATCTATTTCAGCGAGAGACTTTTTAAAAACAGAGGATGTCTCAACTTCCTTAGAATCAAGGGCTTTGTTACCAAGAATTTCTCCAACTGGAGGTGTTTGAGAAAGGCCACAGACAAGAATTGGGGTTGAAGGGGTAGCTTCTTTGAGATCCTCCCTTTGGGCTGAGACCATTGTGCGAATTTTGCCATAAGGAGATTGTTGGACGAACAGTGAGTCGTTTTTTTTGAAAACTCCTTGTTTAACTAAGATAGTAGCCAGAGAGCCTTTGTGTGGATCGAGTTGAGACTCTATGACAATACCAAGGGCTGTTTCTTGATTAGAATTATCAGAAAGTTCTTCTAGTTCAGCTAGTAATAAAATTACTTCTAGTAACTTATCTATGCCTTGACCATTTTTGGCAGAAACTTCGACAAAAGGGATGTTGCCACCATAACCCTCAACATACTCTCCTAGTTCCGCTAGTCCCGTTTTGACCTTGTCGGGTTGGGCGGCGGGTAAGTCCATCTTGTTAATGGCAACGACGTAAGGAATCTTGGCCTTTTTGATATGATCGATTGATTCTTTTGTCTGGGGCATAACTCCATCATCAGCAGCAACAACCAAAACGGCGAGATCTGCAACTTGACCACCACGACTGCGCATTGAAGTAAAAGCTTCGTGTCCGGGAGTATCAATAAAAGTAATTAATTTGTCTTGATGAGAAACTTGATATGCTCCAATGGCTTGAGTTATTCCTCCTTCTTCTTTTTGTTGAACATTAGATTTACGAATATGATCAAGAATCGAGGTTTTACCATGATCAACATGTCCAAGAATGGTGACTACAGGAGGCCTGGTAAGAGTTTTT
>CAZBRK010000013.1:0-10460 GCA_964494445.1 uncultured Pseudomonadales bacterium | reverse complement strand
CCGGAGATGATAAGTTTATCTGGAGATATCCCTTGTGAGAGGCAGGTTTGATAAGCGTTGGAGTCAAAAACTAGATTGTAGGCTTGAGAGGAAAGTTCAAGAGGAGAGAAGGTGCGAGGATTGGCAATAGTGTTAAAAAGAATAAAATTTTTGTCAAACTGATATTGTTGAAGAAGATGGTTGTGCATGTAGAAACAAGAAACAGCGAATTGAGGCTTTTGGGACTTAAGATATTGTAAGAGGCTTTTTTTGTAAGAGATTTTGGAGTATGAGTTGGCGATTTTTTGAGTAATGGGGAAGTTGCCGAGTTTAAAAGGTATTTTAAAAAGATAAGGGAAGAAAAGGTAAAAAGGGGTGTAGAGGTTAAATTCTTTGGCGCGAATAATGTTGAGGTGGGTGGTGTGGTTTTGTTTAAGTGCTTGTTGAACGGCTTGAGCAATACTAAGATGGCCTTCTGTGGTGGTAAAGATTGAAGTGGTGGGTTTGTTTGAGTGATGAAAGAGTGACATTGAGGTGATTATATCTTGAAAGAGATATCAATTGAGGTTTGTTTTAGAATAGAGGTATGAGTGAGAAGAAAAAGTATAAAAAAGTAGGATTGGCTTTGAGTAGTGGTGGTTGGAGAGGATTGGCTCATTTAGGAGTGATTAAGGCTTTGGTAAAGCATGGAGTACCGATTGACTATATTGCGGGTAGTAGTGCTGGAGCGTTGGTAGGAGGGATGTATGATGCTTTAGAAGATGTTGATAAAGTGGAGGAGATAATAGGAGGGTTAAGGTATAAAGATCTGGCAAAAGTTTTTTCTGATCCGTACTCATCTTCAGGTATTTTAAAAGGAGAAAAGGTGACAAAGTTTTTGAGGGGATATATGGGAGATAAGAAAATAGAAGATTTAAAAATTCCTTTTGGGGCGGTGACGACAGATTTGAAAACAGGAGAGACGGTGGTTTTGAGTCAAGGAGGTTTGGTTGAAGGAATTAGAGCAAGCATGTCGCTGCCGTTTGTTTTTGAGCCGGTTAATTATGGTAAAAACTTATTGGTTGATGGAGGAGCTTCGTCACCGGTTCCGGTGGAAGTGGTGAGAGAGATGGGGGCTGAGGTGGTGATTGGAGTGAATCTTTATGGACATGCTTTTCCGGTTGAGAATTGGGAGGATAACAAGTTGGGTAGAGTGGGAGTAGCAAAATTGTCATATCATTTGGTGATATATCAATTGGCTAAAAGAGATGTGGAGAAAGCAGATTTGGTGATAGAACCAAAGGTTGTAGAAAGAGGATTTAATATTTTTTTTAAGGTTGTTCATAATCAAGAAGCAATTAAAAGAGGTGAGGAGGCAGTGGATGTGATGATCGGAGAGATTAAGAAATTGATAGAATGTTAGTATGAAATTGATAGTTGGTTTAGGTAATCCAGGGAAAGAGTATGAGAAGAATAGACATAATGTTGGTTTTAAGGTGGTGGATAAGTTGGGAGAGGTTTTAGGGAAGGGAAAGTTTGTTTTGGAGAAGAGATGGGAAGCAGAAGTGATGAAAATAGACGATTTAATTTTAGTGAAACCAACAACTTTTATGAATGCTTCGGGAAGAACAGTAAGAAAAATAAAGGATTATTTTAAGGTTGGTTTGGATGAAATATGGGTAGTTCATGATGATTTGGATATTGTATTAGGTGAGTATAAGATGCAGAAGGGTAAAGGTCCAAAGGTTCATAATGGTTTAAAATCGGTGGAAGAAAGTTTGGGAGAAAAGGATTTTTGGAGAGTGAGGGTGGGAGTGGATGGTCGAGGAGGAAAAAGAAGAGAGTTGGCTGAGAAATATGTTTTAAAAGATTTTGGTAAACAAGAAGGGGAAGTGGTGAAAAAGGTGGTGGGTAGAGTGGTGGATGAGTTTTTGTTTGTGCTAGCATAGATTTATGCACTTAAAAGGAAGACTGGAAAAACATTTGAGGGCTGAGCCGCTGACGCCGATGTATTGGAATGTTTTTTTGAGAGGGTTGGGGGTGTCGATGATGGGTCTGTTTACACCGATTTTTATTTTTCTGATTGGTCAGGGTGAGGGTGGGGTAGTGGAAGGGTTGAGACTGGTTTTGATTTACTTGTTTTTACAGAGATTGGGAATTTCCATTTTAGTACTGGGAGTAAGTAAGGTAGTGGCTAAGTTAGGATTTAGGATTAGTTTACTTTTAGGGAGTGTTTTGTTGGTATTTTATTACCTGATCCCCGGTGTTTGGGGAGAACAGATTTGGGTGGTTTATTTAATGGCTTCGATTAGTGCGGTGGCGATTCCTTTTTATTGGCTGTCGAGACATTCCATTTTGTCGATGGATGGTAAAAGAAGGAAGAGGGGAGCAGAGATAGGGTTACTAACTTTGATTGATAAGGGATCTGCAGTGTTGGCTCCGGTGGTGGGTGGGGTGATACTGGGATTGTTTGGTTTTAAGGTTTTGTTTATTGTTGGAGCAGTTATTGTGCTTTTTTCAAGTGTGCCTCCGTTTTTTATGGATCACCATGTTAAGGAAAGTGAAGTGGGTGTTAAAGATTTCTGGAGTTGGGTGAAAGATAGGAAGAATATATCCAGAGTGTTTAGTTTTGTAGGAGATGGGTGGGAGGGGGTTGTTTCTGCATATTTTTGGCCAGTATACATATTTTTGATTGTGGGTAGTTTTCAGGTTTTGGGAGGAATGACGTCGGCGGTTTTGTTGTTTAGTTCTTTAATGGTTTTTTTGGCAGGGAGAGTATTTGATAAAGATCGGGCTAAGGGGGGAATGGAAGACGAGAAGAAGTACTGGTTTGTAGGAAGTATTTTGGCTGTTTTGAGAGTTTTGAGGGGTGCTTTTGGGACTTTGGGGGGAGTATTTGGTTTAGATTTAGTGACTAAGTTGGTGTCGCCGTATTACTGGGTGCCTTTTGCTAGTTACATTTATTCCATGGGAGAAAAAGGAAAGGCGTTGAGTATTTATGCTTATAGATCGGTGATTTACTCTTTGGGAGTGATGATTTTGACGGGGATTTTGTGGTGGGTGATGGGACAACCTTGGAGATGGTGGGGTGTTTTTGGGATAAATGGTGTGGCTGTGTTGTTGACTTTTCCAATGGCGAGAGAGAGTTGATTTTATAGTAGAATGTGAGTGTGGGGAAAAAAGGATTTAGTTCAATAGATCAGGTTTTGAGTAAGTATGAACCTAAGGGGGATAAACAGAGACGGATTAGTCGAGAATGGCAAGATTATGCTTATAGACTGGCAATGGAGTTAGGAGATACGGAGCATACAAGTTTGTATATGAGGATGTGTAAGAATAGTCCAAGATATATTTTGGAAGAAGCTTTAATTTTTGTAAAAGGAGCTAATAAGGTAAGAAGTAAGGCTAAGCTGTTTATGTGGAAGGTGAAACAGATAAAAGAGGAAAAAAAGAAAGAAAAAGAGGAAAAATAATTTGAGGTGGAGAGAAGTTGACTAGATATATAGAATGTAAGTTATGAGTAAATTCCCCAAAGTAACAAAAGCAGTAGTTCCCGCTGCAGGACTAGGAACAAGATTTTTACCTCAGACTAAGGCTGTGCCTAAGGAGATGTTGCCGATTGTAGATAAGCCAGTGGTGCAGTATGTGGTGGAAGATTTGGTAAAAGCAGGGATTACAGATATTATCTTTGTGACTGGATATCATAAACGAGCAATAGAAGACCATTTTGATTTACCTCACAAGGAGTTAGTGGAAACCTTGAAAAAGGGAGGGGAGAGTAAAAAGCAGATTTTAGATGAGGTGGAGAGGATTGGGAATATGGCCAATTTTTATTATGTGAGACAAAAGGGTCCTTATGGAAACGGAACTCCTTTGTTGAATGTGAGGAATTTAATTGGAGATGAGCCTTTTATTTACAAATGGAGTGATGACAGGATTGCCGCTAAACCTAAGAATGAGATTGAGCAGTTGATTGAGGTGTATGAGAAGTATGGGGAGTGTGTGATGGCGGGGGCGAGACTAGAAAAAGATGAAGACTATGATAAGTATGGAGTGATTGCAGGGAAGGAAATAGAGAAAGGAATATTTGATTTAAAAGAAGTGGTGGAAAAACCTGGTAAGGAGAAAGCCCCATCTAATTTAGGAACAATGTCGAGTTTCTTGTTTACTTCGACTATTTTTGAGTATTTGGATAAGGTGATGAGTAACTTTAAGGAAGGGGAGGAGTTGTATTACAACACAATGTTGGCGATGATGTTGAAGGATGGTCGAAAAGTGATGGCAACTGAAATTAAGAATGGTAAGTATTGGGATACAGGGAACAAGTTGGAATATCTTAAAACGGCAGTGGCTTTTGGAGTAGAAAATAAGGAGTTTGGTGGTGAGTTTTTAGAGTGGATAAAGAAAAGCTTTTAAAGATGTTTGTGCTAAAGTTAAGTTGTGAGTGGTAAAAGAAATAAGAAAAAAATTGATGGTGGTGGAGTCAAGAAGATTTTTTGGCACGAAATTGTTTTAGTATCAGTATTGTTGATTTTAAGTGGTTGGAGATTGTGGCAAGGGAGATGGGTGATAGAGGTAGATGTTTTGAAGTGGTGGTTGGGGGCGATTTTGGGATTTTTGTTTGTTTTTTTGGATCGTTTGGCGGCAATGGCAGTGGCTGAGCCTGAAAAGGTACTGGAGATAAAATTAAAAGAAGTGGGAGGGAAAGGAAAGATGAAGAAGGGGTTGGTGTCGTTGTTGACAGATAGGGGTAAGGAAGACAAGTTAATTATGAGGACGGCGTTGTTTTTGGTGGTGTGGGTAGTGTTGGCTTTGTTATCAGCCACTAGTGTGGCTAGTTTTGGAGCAAGAGGTTTTGTTTTAGGTATAGGGACACATTTAGTGTTTGATCTGATTTGGGATTACTTTAAGGATAAAGAAAGACTTTCTAGATGGTTTTGGCAGAGTAAAGGTAATTTTTCAGAAAAAGAGATGGAGGTGTTCTTTTGGTTGATAGTGGCTGCGTATGTATTAATAGGTTGGCGTTTATAGTCTTGACAGTGTATACCGTTGGGGGTATATTGAATGTTGATAGCTTTATTAGAAGTTTTATATAGTAAATATGAACCCAGAAGAGAAAAAGAAACTACAGGTTATGTTAAAAAGAATTCAGGGTCAGGTAGGGGGTATCGGAAAAATGATAGAAGAAGATAAGAGTTGTGAGGCTGTTTTAACTCAAGTGTCGGCAGCGGTTAGTTCATTGAAAAGTGTGGGAAGAAGTCTGTTGGTAGAGGAGGCGGTTAAGTGTGATGAGAAAAAAGGAAAAGAAGGTTATGGCAAGTTATTAAAAAGATATTTATAAATTAAAAATTAATTAAAAAAATGAAAGTACTTGAGATAAACAAAGATAATTTTGAAAAAGAGGTGTTACAGTCTAGTAAACCTGTATTATTAGATCTTTATGCCGACTGGTGTGGTCCATGTAAAATGGCGGCTCCAATTTTGGAGGAGTTGGCAGGAGAGTATGAAGGTAAACTAGTGATTGGTAAGTTAGATGTAGATAATAATCGAGAGATTGCGGGGAAGTTTGGAGTAATGAGTATTCCAACTGTGATAATGTTTGAGAAGGGTGAGGAGATAGATAGGCAGGTTGGTTTTGCAGGTAAAGAAGGTTATGAGGTGATGATTAAAAAAGTAGCGAAATAAATGGAGAATAGAAATGTGGTTGTAATTGGTGGTGGTCCGGCAGGGTATACGGCGGCTTTGTATTTAGCTAGAGCAGATTTGAAGCCGTTGGTGATTTCAGGAGAAAAAGCAGGGGGGCAGTTGATGTTAACCACAGAAGTGGAAAATTATCCTGGTTTTGTGGAAGGGATCGTGGGGCCTAAGTTAATGGAAGATATGAGAAAGCAAGCAGAGAAGTTTGGGGCGGAGATGATGAATAAAAATGTGAGTAAAGTGGAGTTGGGTGGAGAAGTAAAGAAGGTTTGGGTAGGGGAAGAAGTTTTTGAAGCAAAAACGGTGATAATATCGACTGGTGCAGAAGCAAGAATGTTGGGATTAGGAGAAGAAAAACTTTTAGGAAGAGGGGTGTCAACTTGTGCGGTTTGTGATGCAGCTTTTTTTAGAGACAAGAAGGTTTTTGTGGTGGGAGGTGGAGATTCAGCTATGGAAGATACTTTGGCGTTAACTAAATTTGCTAGTGAGGTGGGTTTGGTTCATAGAAGGGATAGTTTAAGGGCTAGTAAGATTATGCAGGAAAGGGTGTTAGGGAATGAGAAGGTAAAGGTGTGGTGGAATAGTGTGGTAACGGGTGTGGGGGGTGAAGAAGTTTTGAGTGGAGTGAAGATTAAAAATTTAAAGAGTGGAGAAGAGAAAGAAGTAGAAGCTGAGGGCTTGTTCTTAGCCATAGGGCATTTGCCAGAGACTAAACTTTTTAAAGGACAGTTGAATTTAGATGAGAAAGGTTTTTTAAAGGTGGGGATGTATGAAGAGGGGATAAAAGTTGAAGGGTACCCAATGATGACAAATATTGAGGGAGTGTTTGCAGCTGGAGATGTGGTTGATTTTAGGTATAAGCAGGCGGTAACAGCGGCAGGAATGGGATGTCAGGCGGCTTTGGATGTGGAGAAATACTTGGTGAGGGAGAAATAAGATAAAATTGTTAGTGTGAGAAAATTAAAAGATCTTTTGGGTGGTGTAGTGGGAGGAGAGTGTAAGGATGGTGGGTTGTTGATTAAAAGGATTAAAACTGATTCGAGAAAAGTTGAGGCAGGAGATGTTTTTATAGCTTATGAAGGTGTGTTTATAGATGGTCATGATTTTATTGAAAGTGCAATTAATAAAGGGGCGGTGGTGGTAGTGGGAGAAAGAAAAATGAGTTTGTCCGTGCCCTATTTTCAAGTGGAAGATGGACGTTTGGCTTGGGCAAGAATGGTGTCTAATTGGTATGGTAATCCTGAGAGAAAATTGAAAATAATAGGAGTGACAGGAACTGATGGAAAAACCACTACAGTCAATTTGATTTATTCGGTTTTGCGAGCAGCGGGGAAAAGAACAGGTATGGTGAGTACTATTAATGCCAAAATTGGAAAGGAAGATTTGGATACTGGTTTGCATACAACTTCACCTGATCCGGATGTATTATGGAGGTTTTTGAATTTGATGGTTGAGAAAAGAATGGAGTATGCGGTTTTAGAGGTGACGTCTCATGCTCTGGAACAAAAAAGATTTGGGAATATTAAATTTGATGTGGGAGTATTAACTAATTTGACCCATGATCATTTGGAATTACATGGGAATATTCAGAAATATATGAAAGCTAAGGGAAAATTGTTTGAAAAAAGTGAAGTGAGTGTATTGAATTTTAGAAGCAATGGAAAGGAGTATTTTAAGAATATGTCTAAGGGAGAGGTGAAGGAATATGATTGGAAGAGAGAGGTAAGAAAAGTTGTGTATAGTGGTTTGAAGGAGGGGAAGACTAAACAAAGAGGGGAGATAAGATATGGGAGTGAATGGTTGGAGATAGAAACGAATCTTTTAGGGGATTACAATTGGGAAAACATTTTGGCGGCGGGAAAAGTAAGTGAGAGTTTGGGAATTAGAAGTGGTGATTTTAAAGAGGGGGTGGAAAAAATAAAACGATTAAAGGGTCGATTAGAGTTGATTAAAAGCAAAAAGGGTATTAATGTGATGGTGGATTTTGCTCATACAGAAAATGCCTTGAAAGAGGTAATAGGTTTAGTGAAAGAGAAATTATTAGAGAAAGGAAAGAAAATAATTGTGGTTTTTGGATGTAATGGGGAAAAGGATCGAAGCAAACGTGCTCTGATGGGAAGAGTGGCTTGTGAGTTAGCTGATACGGTAATAGTAACAACGGAAGATCCTAGGAGGGAGAGTGTTGATCAGATATTTGAAGATATAGAAAGAGGTTGTGTAAAGGGAGGTGGAGTTTTAAATGAAAATTATTTTAGAGAGGATGATAGGGAAAAGGCAATAAAGATGGGAATAGAAATGGCTAAAAAAGGTGATTGGGTGCTGTGCTTAGGAAAGGGACATGAGCAAAGTATGAACATAGATGGAGTTGAGGAATCGTGGGATGAGGTGGAAAAAGTAAAGGAGATTTTAAGAGAGGTTGTTTGAAGATGATGGTTTATTTTTTTATTTTGATCTTCGAGAAGAAGTTTTTGGAGATTTAGGTGTAATGATGGGCTTTTCTTTGGGTTGGGCTGATTCTTGCATGATATGATGAGTGCGACAAAGGGTGTAATATGGTTCGATTTGAGCTGTGGGTTTGATATCTATTTGTAAGTTTGCCTCAACACATTCTGGGCATATACCTCGATAGATTTTTTTTGGTTGTAAACCTTGTTCAAGATTTTCTGAATAGTCACTTTGATGAATTTTTTCTGGTTTAGCCATGTTTTTTAGTGTTGCCTGTAGCATATATGTTAGCGCCTAGATTTGCAAATTTTTCAACAATTTTTTCATAACCTCTTTCGATGATGTCAGCATGTTCAATAACACTTTGACCTTTGGCAGTAAGAGCGGCTAGAAGAAGAGCCATGCCGGCGCGAATGTCAGGACTGGGAACAATAGCTCCATAAAGAGGAGTGGGGCCTTGAATGATGATACGATGAGGATCGGCAAAGGTGATGTTGGCACCCATGAGAGAGAGACGGTCAGTAAAGAACATGCGGGTTTCGTACATCCAATCGTGACAAAGGGTGACACCTTTGGTTTGAGTGGCAAGGACAATAAAAGGGCTCATGACATCAGTAGGGAAGCCGGGCCAAGGGCGAGTTTGGAAGCGCTGAGTGAGTGAAGTTTTTAAATTGGTGACTTGTAGTTTGCTGGGATGGATTTTGAGTGTTTTAGGTTGAGGATAAGAGTATTTAACACCCATACGAGAAAGATAAAGGAGAATCATGTGAAGATTCTTGGGTTCGACAGGGCCGATGGTGATTTTACTTTTAGTGATGGCAGCAGCAATGGCGTAAGTGGTAATTTCGACATGATCTGGTTCACATTTGATAGTGACGCCTTTAAGTTTCTTTTTACCCTTAATGGTAATTTTATTGGTACCAAAACCGGTAATATTGGCCCCCATTTTGTTGATGAATTTACAAAGAGTGGTGATATGAGGTTCACAAGCGGCGTCGTCGATGATGGTGGTGCCAGATAAAGTTGAGGCAAGCATAATGATGTTTTCTGTGGCAGTGACAGAGGCCTCATCAAGGAAGATATAACCAGGTTGAGGCTGTTTGAGTTTGAGTTCAAAAGTGTGGTTTTGAATAAAAACCTTGGTGCCGAGAGTTTTGAGGGCGTCAATATGAGTACCAATGCCGCGTTTGCCGATTTGGTCACCACCAGGAAAAACGAGTTTGGCTTGACCGAAACGAGCCAGGAGGGGTCCGAGAAAAACAATACTGGATCTGATTTTTGTAGCTAATTCTGAAGGGATAATGTGGGAATTGGCATTCTTACAATTAATGGTGAGAGTATGAGTTCCAATACCTTTAATGGTGGCACCAAGAGTTTCGAGAATCTGAGCGGTGATTTCGACGTCACTGATGATGGGAGCATTTTTAATGACACAAGTTTCGGAGGTGAGAAGGCAGGCAGCCATTAGTTTAAGAACAGAATTTTTGTTACCTGAAGGAGTGACGTGGCCTTTAAGTTTGTGTCCTCCTTGGATGATGTAGTTGGTCATTGGGTTTGATTATACTAATATAAGATATTTTATGTTTACTTTATCCTTGCTTTTTGGGCAAGGTGTGGTTAATATTGAGCAATGAATAAAGAAAAGAACAACAACATATTAACTTTAGTTTTAGGTGGTTTATTAGTAGTATCAGTTTTCTTTGTAGGAAGATTGTCTTCACAAATAGATTTGTTAAACAATGAGGAAAAGGTAAAAGGAGTTGATGTTGAAGTTGTTGATGGAGGAGAAGTTTTGTCCTCTCCCCTGAGCATGTCGGAGATTAAGTTAACAGCGGTTGATTTGGGCTTAGATGCAGATGAGTTCAATCGATGTTTGGATGAGGGAGATTATGAAGATTTGGTGGGGGAGGATGCAGGGTTGGCGAGAAGTTTGGGGATTAATGGAACACCAGCGTTTGTGATTAATGGTTGGGTCTTGAGCGGTTCAAGACCAGCAAGTTTTTTTGAAAGTGTGATTGATGCAGAGTTGGCTGGAGGAGCAGACACATCATTAGTGGAGTCTGTGACACAAGGTGAGGCATTAAAAGTTGAGGTTGAGATGAGGGGTGAGTATGTTAAGGGTAAGCTTGGAGCTCCAGTAGAGATAGTGGAGTTTTCTGATTTTGGATGTCATTTTTGTACTCAAGCGTATCCGGTAATTAAGTCTATATTGGAAAAATATGGTGAGAAAGTGGTTTTTGAGTATAGACATTTGGCTCCAAGAGCTCAAAAAGCGGCTGAAGCAGTTGAGTGTGCTGGAGCACAGGGCAAGTTTTGGGAGATGCACGACGCCTTGTTTGAGGCTGGATTATAGTTTTGGT
>CAZBRK010000012.1:0-11101 GCA_964494445.1 uncultured Pseudomonadales bacterium | reverse complement strand
GTGCCGAGGGCGGGAATCGAACCCGCACCTGCGAATGCAGACAACATTTTAAGTGTTGCGTGTATACCAATTTCACCACCTCGGCGACTAGATATATTTTACAACAAGTTCAGTTTTAGTGGGCTCGACGATGTCTTCTACGTTCAATGTCGGTAAGGTATTTTTTTCTAAGACGGAGTGATTTGGGTGTAATTTCTAGTAATTCATCTGCCTGAAGGAAGTCGAGTGATTGTTCTAAGCTTAGGATGGTAGGAGGAACTAGTTGAGTAATACCGTCAGAAGATTTAGAGCGCATATTGGTGAGTTTTTTACCCTTACAGACGTTAATTTCAAGATCAGCTTCTTTGGCGTTTTGACCGATGACCATACCTTCATAGACTCTTTGTCCAGGTTTAACAAATGTAATACCTCTTTGTTGAGCGGCGTGAAGACCATAGGCAAGAACTTCACCAGAAGTATTGGATATGAGGGCACCAGAGCGTAACTTAGGTAGAATTTGACCTAAAGGTTGATAACCGAGGATTTGAGAGTTAAATACAACAGTACCTTTGGTTTGAGTGAGGAGAACGTTTCGGAGGCCAATAATGACTCGGGTGGGAATGTGGTAGACAAACTCGACTTCATTATCAGAGATGTTGTCCATCTTGATTAGTTTAGCTAGACGTTTGCCGAGTTCTTGATTGATAACTCCGGTATATTCTTGAGGAACAATGACGCTTAGTTCCTCGGTTGGTTCTTGTTTAACTCCGTCGATGGTTTTGATAATAACCTGGGGTTGACCTACTTCCATCTCGTAGCCTTCACGGCGAAGGGTTTCTAGAAGAACAGAAAGGTGGAGCTCTCCCCTACCAGAGATCTGAAACTGTCCATTGTCTAGGATTTTAACTTTAAGACTGAGGTTGGTTTCTAGTTCTTGATAGAGTCTTTCTTGAATCTGGCGACTGGTGCTGAATTGCCCTTCTTGACCAGCAAAAGGAGAAGTGTTAACACCTAAGGTAAGGTTAATGGTAGGTTCACCAATGATAGGAGCTGGTAAGGTAACTGGATTGTCAGGATCAGACAGAGTACTGCCGATACGAATATGTTTGAGGCCAGAGAGGGCAACAATTTCTCCCGCTTCAACCTGGTCAACATCTTCCCTGTCTAAACCCTTAAAGAGCATGACTTTTTCGATTGATAGGGACTTGGCTTCGGAGTTAACAACGACTTTTTGTCCAGATTTGATTTTTCCTTGGTTAAGTTTTCCGATGACAATTAGTCCAAGATGAGAGTCGTAGTCAAGAGAAGATACTAGCATCTGGAAACTAGCTTTAGAATCGGCTTGAGGAGAAGGAATGTGTTTGATAATGGCGTCAATCAGGGGCTGGACATCACCAGGTTGATTAAAATCCTTTGGAGGTTCGTTAAAGACAACACCCTGGCGACCAACAGCATAGAGGACAGGAAAGTCGAGTTGTTCTTCGGTTTTGGCCAACTCAAGAAAAAGATCACCAGTTTTTTTGATTACTTGGTCTATTTGAGCAAAAGGTTTGTCTATTTTATTAACAACAACAATGATCTTGAGGCCGAGTTCGAGAGCCTTTTTGAGAACAAAACGGGTTTGAGGCATGGGACCTTCTTGGGCGTCGATGATGAGGAGAGCTCCGTCGGCCATGTCTAGAGTTCTCTCAATTTCTCCAGAGAAGTCTGCGTGTCCGGGAGTGTCGATGATGTTGATTTTGTAGTCGTCTGAGACGATAGAGCAGTTTTTGGCCAAGATGGTAATTCCTCGCTCCTGTTCAAGACCTTCCTGATCAAGGATACGTTCTTGGGACATTTCTTGTTGATTATCACGAAAGACGTTGGTCTGTTTCAGTAAGGCATCTACCAAAGTGGTTTTACCATGATCAACGTGGGCAATAACAGCAATATTTTTGATATTTTCGGCTGACATAAGCAGAGATAAACAATAAAAAGGACCCATTATTGGGTCACCAATAGGATGATTTTACCAATTTTCGCTAAATGATGCGAGAAAACCCTTATTTATAATAACTTTTGATCTGAAATATGAAGTACCAGCTGAGGACAGCTAAGACAACAAAGTTAATCAGATTAAGAGTAATTAAAGGAGTAATTAGACTAATTAGACTGACGTAAAAAACTAGTCTCCACCCTTTGATGGACTTCTTAAAAAGTCCTGGCAAAGCTGCTATGGAGAGTCCGCAGGTCAGGATTGATATGACGACGTAGGTTATGCCCCAAGATGATCTACCCCACATACGATGGTATGGGTAAGCAGAGAATGAGAAACCGAAGGTAGTAATTAAACCTGGAAGAGAGGTAAGAATTGATATGATTAACAACCAAGGACCAAAGTCGACAATAATTTTCTTGATACTTTTGGGAAGTTGAGGAGCTTGTTTACCAAAGTATTTTTCTAGGGTGGCCTCTAGTGTGTTGAGACTGAAAGTTTGTTTTTTCTTAGCGGCCATGTGTCAATAATTAATTAATATGAATTAAGTTTATATTACTCTTTTTCAGAAGGCAAATTGGTTGGAGAAATAGCCTTCTTTGAGGCTGATGAAGAAAGAATTAGCCTGTCTAGAGTAAGAGGCGATATCCAAGAAATGATTTCTAAAGTGAAAATAGATAGTTCAAAAGCACAAGGGATGTGATTGGTGATATAAAAGGCACCCAGACCCACAATGGTGGCTGAAAAGAGGGTTTCTTTAACTAGATCTTTGAGAGTACTAAAGACAATTTTCTCATCGATGTTTTGAGAACGAGCAAGATTAACCTTGTGGCGAATCTTAGGAACATCTAGCCAGATGATGGTTATGAATGTACCGAGAGCGGTGATGGTGTTAAGAGTACGGTTGGGAATGCTGACGTCACCACTAAAGATAAACGGTTTCCAGGCAATAGGAAAGTTGCGAAGAAGAAAGTAAAGAGCGATGTATATAAAAATGGAGAGACTGTCAGAGATGCCAATGATTTTTTTAGTAACGGTTGCTTGAGGTGAGTTTTGGGCTTGTTTTTTAGCGAAAGATTTTTTGAGGAGTTTAAAGACAATCTGAATTAAAAATACTAGTCCCCAAGCCAGTAAGACGACCTCCATACCCAGGTCGGTGGTCTTGACGGGGGTAATATAGGGAATCTTGAAGAAGAGGTCTTTAATGGGATAGGCAGGATACTTAACAAAAGAAAAGAGCATGTTGGGATTAAGAGGTTTGGTGTAAAAATCAATTAAGAAAAGACGTCCGATGGAGAAATAAGAAACAAGTTGAATGGTGAAGTTGACGATGTAGTAGAGGGCGATACGGTTGCCTTGTTTGAAGTTTTGTTTGAGAACAAAGTACTGATCCTCTTCGTTTTTAATCTTGGCAATTTTTTCTCGGAAGTCCTTGATGTGTAAAGATCGAGACAAATTGATGGCCCGTAAAGGTAGCATGATCAAAGTTTGAAAGACACCAAGCATGACTACGGACACCCAGATTTTGTGAGTCCAACTGTAAAAAAGAAAAAGGAAGCTAGCATAGAAACGATAAATATCACCATGGAGAAAGAAATAAAGGAGCAGGATTAGGACAATGACAGAGAATATTGTAGAAAGGGTTGGGTATTTCTTTTTTGTGTTCATGACTTGTTTAGATCAAACAAACGGGTTAACGATGTAGATTAACTTGATTGTAACTTAAACGGAATATTTATTTTTTCTTAGCGAAAAGCTGTTTTAGGTAGGTAAGAAAAATACCTAGACCAAACAGTAAGCTGAAGACTCTAGAAAGACCTTTAAGGAAAGGGAAAGAGAAAAGTAAGCTAATAATAACTAAACCGAGAAAACCGTAAAGATATTTGTTCTCTGTTTTTAGTAACTTCTGACCTTTGATGTACTGGCCAATGGCTATAGCGGTGAAGATAGAACTGAGATAAATGGAAACTCCGTAAATAAAGAAGGTGAAACTAGCCAGAGGAATACCAATAAGGGTGGTAATTAGAAGGACACCCATAACAGGAATAAGGAGAAGATATAAGAGTCCTTGTCCTAATGTATTAAAAGGAGTTTTGAGACCCTTTTTAACTAAATGATTAATTTGTTTAGAGAAGAATTTAATTAAGATAAGAAGAGCAATGAGGTGGGTCAAGAAAGAGTAAAAGGAGAAAGCTTGACGTGCATTACGGGTATAGGTGCGAACTGGCTCAGAAATTTTAGAAACGTCGGTGTTTGGTAAATTTCTCCAATTTTGATAGGTAGTAATTTTCTTTTCACCAACAATATTGGCATCATCAGCAACGGAGATCTCACCAGCATTAATACTAAGATCGCCTTTTATGACAGCGGTGTCTTTAATGTCAGCTTGACCGGCAAAAATATGAACAGAGTCTTTAACAGTACCGGCTAAAGTTACTTGACCACCAAGAGCAAGAAGGTAACCATCAATAATGGCATCGGAATCAATGGTGATTTCTCCACCGATGACAATGACGTCTTTTTTAACTCGACCAGAGATCGTTTGCTGACCACTTAAAATAATTAAGTCTTCAGTAATAATTGTTTCAGGAGAGATATTGGTTTGACCAGACATGACAATGGCATCTTTGACAAAGATACTGTCTAGGTCGGTTTGACCAGACATAATGATGGTGTCTTGGAGATACTTGGGTTCATCAAGTGTGAGTTGTTCAGCGGCAAAGATATTGGGATTGCCAAGTTGAGTGAATGATTCTGCAGCCAAAATGGGACTAGAAGCAAAAAGAAAGGTAAAAACAGAGATTAAGAAAAGAATGCCTTTTTTCATATAGATTGTTTATACATTTTTAATAATTTTTGGCAAATAGAGCTTTTTGAGAACAAGGTTTTTTAGAAAGAATGCTGGTGTACTTGCCTTCTTTTTGATCAAGGAAGTAGCAGCGCAAGGTGGCCTTGGTGTCTTGTTTAATTTTTTCTTCTAGTTTAGAGTCTTCTTTCCAGGGAGCAATGACAAATTTGTTTTCTTTGATGGCTTTTTGAAAATCTTCCCAGTTGTCGACTTCAACTGTGTTATCATCACGTCTTTTTTGGGCTTGTTGAAGTAAGCTGTCTTGAATCTTGACCAAAAGTTCTTGTATTTTTTCTACTGCTTGATTAAAAGGTAGTTTGGTTTTTTCACCAGTATCTCTTCTGACAGACATGACTGAAGAAGACTCGACATCTCTAGGCCCAATCTCAATTCTTAAAGGTACTCCCCTTCTCTCCCAGTGATAGTATTTGCTGCCGGGACGAATATCACGATTGTCTATTTCAACATTAATGTTTTTCTTTTCTAGTTGTTCTTTGAGCTGTTTAGCTAGTTTGAGAGTGCTGTCTTCATCTTTAGAGTTGTCCCAGATAGGAACGATGACAACTGGTATGGGGGCAATGTTTGGAGGTAAGACTAAGCCTTTGTCGTCACTGTGAGCCATGATTAAACCACCGACTAAACGAGTACTAACTCCCCAACTGGTTTGCCAGACGTAGTGAGATTCTCCCTTTTCATCTGTGTACTTGATGTTAAAGACTTTAGCAAAGTTATCACCCAGGAGATGAGAGGTACCGAACTGGAGAGATTTACCGTCTTGCATCATGGCTTCAGTGGTGTATGTTTTGGCAGCACCAGCAAATTTTTCACCATCTGACTTAACTCCGGTGTAAACAGGGATAGCGAGGACATCTTTGTCGAAAGTTTGATAAACATTTAACATTTTACGAGCAAATTTATCAGCTTCTTTTTTATCACGATGAGCAGTGTGACCTTCTTGCCAGAGGAACTCAGTGGTACGTAAGAATAGACGGGGACGTTTTTCCCAACGAACAATGTTAGCCCATTGGTTTATGAGTAAAGGTAGGTCTTTGTGAGTTTTGATCCATTTACTGTAAGTGTCATAGATGATGGTTTCAGAAGTGGGACGAATGACTAAAGGTTCTTGAAGTTTCTTACCACCAACACGAGTAACAGTGACTAGTTCAGGAGAAAAACCTTCAACGTGCTCAGCTTCTTTTTTGAGAAATTTTTCAGGAATTAGGAGAGGGAAGTAGGCATTTTTAATGCCAATTTTTTTAAATTCAAGATCAAGTAAGCGTTGAATATTTTCCCAGATGGCGTAACCATAAGGTTTGATGACCATGCAACCTTTAACGGAAGAGTGTTCAGCTAGATCTGCGCTAGAGACAATATCTTGATACCATTGGGCGTAGTCTTGGGAACGAGGGGTGATTTTTTGATTTTCTTGATTTGAGCTCATGAGTAGAATTGTAGCAAGTATTTTTTAACTTTGTTCTTCTGAAGAAACTATTTTAGTAAATAATGGTTCTGGCTTAATAGAGGTATCTATTTGTTTAATTAATGCAGAGATATGATTAATTTCTTTACCTGTTTCTGGCCAGAGTTTGGAGACGGAAAGGCCGAGAAGTTTAAATATTTGTTGAGATGAGGTGGGCATGAGAGGAGAGATTAAGAAAGCGAGAGCAATGATAATGGCGTAGAGGTCGTGTAGGACGGAGATGAATTTATCAGGGTTGGTTTTTTTGAGTTCCCAGAGTTTTTCTTGATTAATCATTTTGTTGCCATAAGTGGAGAGTTTAAGAACTCCTTCAAGATACTGACGGAAGTGACAATTAGTTAGAGAAGTATGAGATTCTGAGAAGGTTGAAGATATGGTTTTGGCAGTTTTTTCCGAAACAGAAAGGTTTTTGAAAGAACTAATGTTGGTTTGATTAGCTAGAGAAAGAGTGCGGTGAATGAAGTTGCCCAGATTGCCGACAAGAATTTCGTTGTTTTTGGCGAAGAAGTCAGACCAGTCAAAACTTGAGTCTTTGTTTTCTGGCATGATGAGGGTGAGGTAAAAACGAACAGGATCATTGCCGTATTTTTCTACAATGTCTTTGGTGTTAACAGTTACTCCCCTACTTTTAGAGAACTGTTTACCGGCAAAGTTTAAAAACATGTTGATGCTGGCAATATCAGGTAGATGAAGTTTTGAGTCGTAGGCCATGAGCTGTCCTGGCCAGAAGATGGTGTGAAAAACGAGATTGTCTTTGCCCATGAAGTAGTAGTGGGTGGCGTCTTCGGTTTTCCAGAAGTCTTCCCAGTTCCCTTTTCCTTGTTCGGTGTAGAGTTTGGAGGCGGAGAGATAGCCGATGACGGCTTCAAACCAGACATAGATACGTTTCTTGTCAATGTTTTCAATGAGTTTGTCGGCAGGAATTTGATCAACTGGTAAAGGGATGCCCCACTCAATGTCACGGGTAATGGCACGAGGTTTTAAACCTTGTTTGATCCAGCCAAGAGACTCTTGTTCTACCCATTTTTTCCAGTTAGGACCGCTTTCCTTCAAGTAAGCAAGAATTTTCTTTTCTAGTTTGCTCCAGTCAACGAAGTAGTGTTGGGTTTCTTTTAGTTGAACAGGTTGATTAGAAAGTTTACTAAGAGGATTTTCTAGAGATTCATGATCAAGAAGACGACCACAATGGTCACACTGATCGCTACGAGCTTCTTTGTAACCACAGAATTTACAGACACCTTCGACATAGCGGTCGGGTAAAAAACGACCTTCTTTTTCTGAGTAGTACTGTTTGGTGGTATCAATGATGATGTAGTCATCCTTTAGGAGTTTAAGGAAGATGTCCTGGACGACCTTGATGTGCTGTTCGGTGTTGGTTTGAGTGTAGACATCAAAGCTAAGATCAAGAACATCTTTAAAAAGATGAACAACTTTTTTGTGATAGGTGTCGACAATCTTTTGAGGAGAAACACCTTTTTTCTCTGCCTCGATAGTGATGGGAGTTCCATGACAGTCAGAACCAGAGACCATGAGTACGTCTTTACCGGTAGCGTGAAAGTAGCGAGCGGTAATGTCTGCGGGTAAGAGATATCCAGCCAAGTGGCCAATGTGGATGTCTCCATTGACGTAAGGCCAAGCAACAGCAATGAGTTTTTTAGAGGTATTTTTAGTATTGGACATAAAACTGAGCTTTATTATATCTAAAGAGAAGCAAAGTGAAAGGGAAAGAATACCAAACACTCTCCTGTCCGGAGAGTGCTGGTGATCTGTGTTTGTTTGGGTTTATTTAAAACCGCCACGGAATCCTTGTCCTTCATTCATTCTGTATGAGTGTAAGGCTTCGGTATCAATTCCATTTTGCTCTGCCCAAGCTTGATGATCTTGACGTCGAGTTTCTCTTTCTTGTTCCATTTCAGCTTGATGATCTAGCATTAACTGTCTTTGTTCTGCGGTGATTACACCGTCTTCAAGTGCTTGATCTAAGCCTGCTCCTCTATTTTCACCTCTATTTTGGAAGTGTTGCTGTCTTTCCTGTTGGAAGACTTCAACAACCTCTTCTTGATTGAGGCCAAATTTATCAATCAGAGTTTGGATGATGGGAGGGTTAGAGTTGGTTTCATCTGCTCTGACGGAGTTGACTCCAAGAGTACCGGTAAGGATAAGAGCTCCTAGACCTAATGTAGGGAGAATCATTTTTTTAAAAGTCATGTGTTTTCACCACCTTTCTGTGTTTACTACTTAACAATAGAACAGAGTGTAGGGGTGAAAATTGAGAATAAGCTTAGAGTTTTTGGGCAATTATTGAAGCGATTTTAGCGTTTCTTCCCAAATTTTCCTTGTATTCTTTAATTGACCAAGAAGTTTGGGAATATAGTTTTTTAAGTTCGTTGGGTTGAAAAACGTGGGGTAAGTCATTTCTAAAATTTTGAGTCATTCTGGCGCCAATTACATTGAATCCGCCTTTTTTAGTCCATGATTTCATGTTAGATATAAGTTCGTGAACTTGATTAGTGTTTAAAAAATGAAGTAGACCAATGGCTACAATCAGATCATATTTTTCGTCTGATTTAAATTTGGTGACATCAGAAACAACAAGATTGAGGTGAGGATTATCCTTGGTTTGTTTACGGATAATGTCGATTCCTTCCTGAGACATGTCGACTCCAGTAACCTGAAAAGATTTTTGTAATAAGAAAAGAGTGTTACGACCATTTCCCACACCTAAATCTAGGGCTTTTCCAGTAGAAATATATTTTAATGTCTCTTTTATTAATGGCATTGGTTCATTGCCAAAAATATTAGGAGAGCTACGATATTTTTGATCAAATCTATTTTTGAATTGCATAAATTATTTTTATTAAAATATAAGTGTTGCCGGGCTAGGATTCGAACCTAGATAAACAGCTTCAAAGGCTGCTGTCCTACCATTAGACGACCCGGCAAGGATAGCTGTATTTTATCATCTCCAGATGATTTTAGGTATGAATGTAGGCGAGGCGTTGATTGAGTTTGCAGGTTTGAGGAGAAAGTTTTTGAGGAACGGACTGAGGATTGGCTAGGTATTGAGAGTAGAGTTGAGATATCTCTGCAAGACCAGGACGATAGTGATTCTGAGAATTCGAGTGAATGATTTCTTCTAATGAGACAAAAGAGTGGTTTTGAATTTTAAAACTGGAGAAGCTTCTCTGGTACTTTTTAGGCAAGGATAAGTGAAAGACTTGGACAAGGATGTCGGCTAAGACAATCTGAGTAAAGGGAGAACTGTTTTGAGGAACAAGGTGATAAGGAAAAGTGCCATCAATGACTGATTGGGTAAAGACTTCTCTTTCTAAAACCCTCCTAATAGCTAAAGAAGAGTTTTCTCCTCTTTTAGAGTAGGTGATGGGAAAAGAGATATCGCCTGATTGACCAAATGAGGTGTGTTTAAGAGAAATATCATTACCGACTAAGATTTTATTGGGCTCTTTTTCTGGAGAGATGATAAGAATAGTGCCGTGACGACGAACTGTCCCCTCTTTGATTTTTTGCAGAACACGATAGCAGGTGTGAATACTGGTACGAATTTGACGAGGAATACGTTGACGATATAGAGACTCAAGAGACATGTTTGAGTCGGCTAGGATAGACAAGATATGAAAGAGTTCAGAGACATTAGTGTTAGGACCGGCTTTTTCAACGACACCACAACCATTCCAGGTTTTTCTGAGTCGGGCAAAGGTGGGATAGCTAACACAGAGATCAGAGCCGTGTTTTTTAAAAACAGCATCAACAGATCCTAGCTTAAGATATTCGCCAATTAAAAATTGATTGTAGGGGTCCTTTTCTTTTTCGGTGAGAGAAGTGTGTGCGGTCATAACGACACGTTTAAGTATATCAATGCTGGAGCGGCTGTGGGGAATCGAACCCCAATTCTTTCCTTGGCAAGGAAAAGTAATAGCCCTTATACGACAGCCGCATATTGTGTGCTGAGGATCGGACTCGAACCGATATCTGAGGTTTTTCAGACCACCGCCGTGACCATCTTGGCTACCTCAGCAAACGTTGTCAATTATACCTCAAGTGGACCCAATAGGGATCGAACCTATGACCTCTACAGTGTAAATGTAGCGCTCTAACCAGCTGAGCTATGGGTCCCAGATAGGCTTAATTTTAACAGATTAAGGCTAGTTATCAGAAGCTTTTGATCTTTCGGTCTCGAGTTTGTTGATAAGAGTCTCGTAAAACTTATCAACCAGAGAGTTAATGAATGAAGTTTTAGCTTCTTCAATTTTTTCTTGACCAGCTTTTAAAAGATCTTGTTGGGTTTTAGAGATTGTTTCGGAGATGGACTCGCTTCCAAGTACCTGAGAATCATCACCTTCTTCCATTTCTTGGACCTTAGGCCAGAATTTTAGAGGAAGATTTAGCTTGGCAATAGCTTGAGGAATCTGATCAACTAAAGGTTTAACCCGAGGAATGATCTGGGGTGAAAAAACATAGAGAGTATAACCCAAAGCACCAACAATGATGAGACGAATTAAGGTTTTCATAGCTTTAGTTTATCAAAGGTGCGAATTCTACCTTCAACCAGAACACTTTGAGTAATTAATAATAGATTGTAATTCATGAATAAAGGTTTCGCTTAATGTTTGGTAATAGTGTTCTTAGATCTGTTTTCTTGGGATGGTCGGATTCGTTTTAGAACTTACTAGACATAAAAATTTGACAATGACTGAGAGCAATTATCGTGATAAAATCTAGGCATGAAATATGGAAAGGTTGATCTGGGTTTAAAGAGCAATTTATTAAGCTTGTTTTCAATCAATGAATAAAGAGAATG
>CAZBRK010000011.1:6751-11260 GCA_964494445.1 uncultured Pseudomonadales bacterium | reverse complement strand
ATTCTCATCACCAATCTTGTCTCTACTCGCAACCAAACCCACCACTTCACTCCTTTAAAATACTTCAAGATCTTCCGTCAATACACTCAACTAGACACCCCTTTTGACACCATTATTACCCCTCATTTATCCCAAAAACAATTTGAAAAACGCTTTCCTCAAATTGCTTCACACTATCGATCTGAACATTCTCACTTCCTCGGTTGGACCAAAGAAGATTTTTCTCAACTCTCCAAACACTCTATCAAAATAGTAAAAAGTGATAACTTTAGCATCACTCCTCAACTCAATCGCCTTCGCCACGACGCAAAAAAACTAGGCAAAATCCTGTCCCCTTTACTTTGACAACCTCATGAGAGCCCTACCTTAAGGATCTAGACTTTTAAGATCTCTCCCCGATATTCCAGGGCGGGTGAGCTGTTCCGGTCTGACCGGAAACTCCGCTCCCCTTAAGGTTTTCTTGTAGAGGAAAAACCTCCTAAAAATCTATGTTAATGGCCTTTCAGTAGGGCCTACCTCTATTATACCAACCAATGCAAGTCCCCTTTGGTGTAAAATGTACCTAATGAAAAAACAAACTCCACTTGAATTTATACGTCAAGTCAGGGTAGAATTAGGCCACGTTAATTGGCCAACCCACTCACAAACCCTCAAACTAACCTTGACAGTGATCTTCATTAGTCTTGTTGTTGGCCTTTACATCGCTGGTATCGACGTCGTCTTTACCCGTTTAGTTCAATCAATTATCAACCAATAATCCATGTCCAAAAAAACCGACACCACCAAAACAAAAGAAAAGAAAACAAAAAAAGTCGTCAAAAAGAAAAAAGTCGACATTGTTAAAGAAGTTCCTAACAAGTTCCATCTCATCATCACTCCTGAAGTTCCAGAATCAGCCAAGTGGTATGTTCTTCATACCCAATCCAACCGTGAACAAATCACCTCTCGTACACTCAAAACCCGTGTTCAAGCTCTCGGTCTAGAAAACTACATCTTCGAAACCTTCATTCCTACTCAAGAAAAAATCAGAGTTACCAAGGGTAAAAAATACACAATCAAGGAAAGAATTTTTCCTGGATACCTTCTAGTTCGCATGATCATCATGGATCGTTCTTGGTTAGCTGTTCGAACCACTCAAGGTATCACTGGCTTCGTTGGTATCGGCAACAATCCTACTCCCCTACCTCCAAAAGAAGTCGATGCAGTCATGGCTTTCAGTAAACAATCTGCTCCTAAATTCCAAGCCTCCTTCTCTCTCAACGAGGCCGTTAGAATCGCAGAAGGTCCTTTTGCCGATCTTCTAGGCACCGTCAACGTCATTGATGAATCCCGAGGTAAAGTTGAAGTCCTCGTCTCCATCTTCGGTCGCGAAACTCCTGTTGAACTAGATTTTGCTCAAGTAGTCAAGATCTAACCCTTCAGTCACTCTTGACTCAACCCCTTCCATCTGCCATATTTTACTTAATGAAAAGTTTGTCAACTGAAAACACTCTTGTAGCTCTACTTCCTCTTCTACTCATCATCACCGGTCTCATCGCCGGCATAATTTTTCTCCCTCAAAACCAAGACCCTCGCAGTCGAGCCTCAGAACCAACCACCACAACTACTCCCACCTTACCCGACCCAGAAATCTACTGTGCAGAGCTCTATCAGCCTGTTTGTGGTCAAGATGGTATTACCTACCCCAACTCCTGTGAAGCCAGTCTTGCTGGTATCAACATCATCTCTGAAGGTGAGTGTCTTTAACAAAACTTCTTTTTCTCACATTTTCTTGCTATAATCCCTCTTGTTGATCTCTGATCAGCTCTCTCCTACCTCGGAGATCATCGAGGCAGCATTCTCAAAAGGAAAATGCGACTTAATTCTCACTTACCTTTTGTTGACGGCTGAATACTAACATCTAAAACATGGCTACTAAAAAAATAAAAACCACTCTTAAGTTAAACCTTCAAGCTGGTTTGGCTAACCCCGCTCCTCCTACTGGACCCGCTCTAGGTCAACACGGTGTCAACATCATGGACTTCGTTAACCAATACAACGAACAAACCAAAGATCGTCGTGGTGAAACCGTTCCTGCTGTTGTAACCATTTTTGAAGACCGTTCCTTCACCATGGAACTCAAAACAGCTCCTGTTGCCGACCTTATCAAACAAGCTCTTAAACTCAAAAAAGGCTCTGGTGAACCCAACAAAGAAAAAGTTGGTGAACTCACCATGGACCAAGTCAAACAAATTGCTGAAAAGAAAATGGCTGACATGAACACCGACAAACTCGACTCTGTTATCAACACCATTCTTGGTACCGCCCGTTCAATGGGTGTTACTGTTAAAAAATAATCAACATGGCTACCACAAACTGGGACAAACTCTACACTAATCTACCTACCCGAACCGCTAAGGCTCTCAGAAACGCTCGTGTAAAACCTGAAAAACTTCCTCAAATGGCTGATGGTGAAATCCTCAGTATCGAAGGTCTAGGAGACGCCGCCCTAACCGCTATCAGAACCGAGTATCCTACCGCTGACATCGCTCTCCAAACCCTTCCCAAAGATAAAAAGAGTACTAAAAAAACCAAAAAAATAGCCAAAGAAGCCAAAAAGAAAGCCAAAAAAGAAAAAGAAGTCATCAAACTTACTCCTAAAACACACTCTCGTCGCTACCAGTATCTTAAAAAACAAACTGATCCTAAAAAACTATACCCTCTCTCCGAAGCCATCAAGCTTCAACTTCAACTCTCTCAATCTCGTAAGTTAAAAACCACCGAACTTCATATAAACCTAACCGAATCAGGTCTTAGAGGTGAGATAAAGCTACCCCACTCTACCGGTAAAACTCAGTCCATCGAGATCTTCTCTGAAAAAACCATCACCAAAATTAACGCCAACAAGCTCGACTTCGACGTTCTTCTAGCCACTCCTAAAGACATGCCTCAACTAGCTCGTTTCGCCAAAATCCTTGGCCCTAAAGGCTTAATGCCCAATCCAAAAAACGGCAACCTTATCGAAGACCCTAAAAAAAGAGCTGAAGAGCTCTCTTCTGGCGCTACTCTCTCATACAAATCTGAACCCAAAACTCCTCTTCTCCACCTTAACCTCGGTCCCATCACCCAGGACTCCGACAAACTAACACAAAACATCATCGCTATCATCAAAAGAATCAGTTTACTTAAAATAAAATCAGCCTACATTACCACCACCCACACTCCTTCAACCAAGATTGACCTTGGTTTAATTGAATAACTAAACAAATGGGTAAAGAAGAACTCTCTTACGTTGAAGACGAATTCTCTCAACGCTCCCCTGATAACGAACCTCACGATCCTAGACAACAAATTTTCTTCTCCATCTCCGGCAATTATTTTCAACGTCTTTCTTCAACCATTAAAGAACAATTTCCTCAGATCATAGAAGAAACCCAAACCCAAACTCGTCAAGTACGTCTAGTTGCCCTTACTGAACCAGACGGTTACGGACTCATTTTTAAACCCTGGAATCGAGATATTCACGGAGAATTTGAAGACATAGAAAAATGTCCTCTCAAACTTGAAGAACTTCAAAACCTACTCGAAGAAGTGGCTCTTGATACTGATCAATCAATCAACGTTTTTGGCACCTATCAAAATCTCAAAAACACCCGTAAACTTTCCGGTGGAACCTCCACCAAAGCCGTACCCAAAGATCAGGAGATAAAAAAAAGGAGCTAATACCAAAAATCTGATATTAGCCCCAAGGCCTTCGTTACATTTCTTCTTCAACTATAGTTAAACCTCCTCCATCACCTCGACTAGCTTCCCTCTTTAACCAAGGAATAGCAAACCAAAGTAGAATTCCTCCGGCCAAGATTATAATCCAGCCATTTTCTTTTAGAAACTCCATCTCAAAACCAGGAATAAACACAAACCAAATTATTACTTGAGCCAACATGCAACCCAAATGAAAACCCAGTCTGACATCTTTTCCTGCTGACTCCAAAATCATCGCAAGCTCAACCACAGCAATCAATATCCAAAAAATCTTTATATCCACAATCTTCTCCTTGATTAGTTTTTACTTGTCTTTTTATCTATAGTTTGTACGTCAAAGAACCTAAAAATAATATACCACACCTAACCTATAATATCAAATATCACCCTCACTTAATCCCCTATTTCAAAAAATTGCCAAAAAAAATCCCGTGATGGATGGTGTATCCACCACGGGCAAACAAACAGTCTTTTTTTAATTACTCATCTCTGAGCCAGTTTGTGTGTTTCCACACATCCTCTTTCAGATGTTTTACCATCTTATTACGATTCAAAAAGGCCAAAATCTTTTTCATCTTACAACGAGAACACTTAAATCGTTTCGACAATTCCCCAGTGGTTCGACCCACAGGGTGATCGTGAAGAAATCTTTCAACATCTTTATTCATACCGGTTAAAGTTAAAGCTGCCATATAAAACCTCCTCTTATCTAAGATTGTTAGGAACACCACTTACCAAGACTGTTTGTAAAAGTACCTATACTAGTAT
>CAZBRK010000011.1:0-6651 GCA_964494445.1 uncultured Pseudomonadales bacterium | reverse complement strand
ATACTCCTGGTTTGAAGTAAAACTAGCTGCCATGAACATAACAAAACTCCTCCGTCTAAATTTTTAGACTAATCTATAAGTGAACGTGCTAGACATAAATACTATCAAAAAGACCCATAATAGTCAAGTTTCTCCTAAATAAAAAGACCCCCGGAGAAAAATAACAACTCCTCCGGAGGCCAAACTCCTTGCTACACACAAATTCATCAACTTAAACGCTATTAAGACTTATTAAAACGAACCGTCTTCCCTGCCATCTTTATATCTCCCCTCCTATTGAGCTTCTTCAGAGAAATCATTAACTTCTTTTTTTTCAACTTCTTAAGATTGCATTTCTCAGTCAATATGTAGAATAGTCTGTCTACAGACAATCTACTCCCTCTTTCACCCTCGATTACGTTCAGTACAGATTCGTCCAGCAGACTTAATCCTTTAGCCATAGTCATCTTCCTCCTGCAATCTTGTTTGAATAAAATATTCCTACTTAAAAAACTGTGTGTCTGACAAAGAGCCATTACCTTCAACTTGAATCAGGTTCTCAAATCCTACCAAAACACTCCACAACAATCAAGATTACTTCTCCCTTACTCCTCTCCTCTTTTTGTTGTATAATCACGATATCCAAAGACCTCAGGCAATCAATAAGCCCTGAACAGGAAAGATTACTTTCACTCGTCTTTTGGGCGAGTTTTTTAATACAAAAATGCCATCAAATAAAAACGTTCAACAACTAAAAAAAATTAATCAACAACTAGACTCTACTCCTGTAGCTATTCTAGTTGACTACGCCGGACTCACTGTCTCTCAACAACAAGACCTTAAAAAACAGGTCAAAGAAGTCGAAGGAGAATTTAAAGTCACCAAGAATACTCTTATCAGTCTAGCCCTTAAAGACAAAGCCCCTGACCTTCTAGATAGCCTCTCTAACGACCTCCAGGGACAAACCGCAGTAATCTATGCTTCTGACCCTGTTAGCGCCTCAAAAATCGTCACCAAGTTCCAAAAAGAAAACGAGAATCTGGGTATCAAAATTGGCTTCACTCTCAAAAAAGACGGTAAAGGTGAAGACAAAATTCTTAGCACCGACGAGATCAGCACCCTCTCCAAACTTCCTGGTCGTGAAGAGCTTTTGGCCACTCTCATGGCTCAACTCAACGCCCCCATCTCCACTCTTACCCGTTTAATTAACTCACCTACTCAGTATCTTGTCTATGTTGTTAAAGCCATTCAAGATAAATCAAGTAATTAACATACCCAACAGGAAGGCGGTGAAACCACATGTCCGAAGAAAAAAAAGTTAAAGAAAAAAACACCAAAGTATCTGCAAAACTAGTAAAACTAGTTGATGAGATCGCTACCCTTTCCGTTTTAGAAGTAGCTGAACTCGTTAAAGCCCTTGAAGATAAGTTCGGTGTTTCCGCAGCTCCCGTAGCTGTTGCCGGTGCTGCTCCTGCAGCTGGTGCCGACGCCGCCGCCGAAGAAAAGAGTGAATACGATGTTGTTATTACCGATGCCGGTCCTAACAAAATCGCCGTCATTAAAGTGGTTAGAGAAGTTAAATCCGATCTAGGTCTAGTTGAAGCTAAAAACTTAGTTGAAAAGACCCCCGCTACTCTTCTCGAAGCAGCTAAAAAAGAAGACGCTGAAGCTACCAAAGTAAAATTGGAAGCAGCTGGCGCCAAAGTTGAACTTAAATAATCATTTAAAGTTTGCTCAATTGACCCGTCATTTTCTATCGACGGGTTTTTTGGATCCAAAAATATACAAACTCCCCCTTGACCCACCCCCATCTTTCTGATAACTTCTATATCAGAATGGACAGTAACAATAACACCCCCAAAAGCAAACCATCACTCGACTTAACCAATCTTCCTGATCTCTTAACCGTCAGTGAAGTTGCCCACCTTCTCCGTGTCTCACCATTAACCATAAAACGCTGGGGTAAAAGAGGTAAGCTTCCCGCTATCCGCATCAACTCTCGTGGTGATCGCCGTTACCGCAAAGAACAAGTACTCTGGCTTCTTGGCATCAACCCTGAATCTCCAAAAAGTAACTAGTTCTTCTTTTTCATCTCATACATTTTTCCGTCTGCCTTCTCTACTGCTCTTTTTACATCCATTCTCCCTTTTATCTCCACCACACCAAAACTAAAGTTCAAACCCAAACTCTTCATTCTCGTCTTCATCTTCATCATTTTCTCTATCGCCACCTCTTCTCCTGCTTCCCACAACACCAAAACAAACTCATCTCCCCCCACCCGAAAAAAACTATCCGAGTCCCGAGTCTCCTTTACCACCGCATTACAGAACTTCTTCAACAACCTATCTCCTTCACGATGCCCTTTCTTATCATTTACCTTCTTTAAACCGTCTACATCTAAATACACCAAACTCAAACTTGCCTTCGATCTCTGTGCCTGACTCTTCATCTTCTCGACCAACATCTCTGTCCATCCCCGACTATATGCTCCCGTTAAAGGATCCCTACTCGCTACCAAGGAAACCAACCCCTTATCATACATCCACTCACCTAAACGGTAATACAAAGTATCTAGATATCCCTTTTTACTTTTTTTTGCCATACTTCTCCACTTCCTCTTTATATAATCGCCATGGGCACACCACAACTGCCTTCCAGATCCTCTTCAACCTCTTTGGCTGCTTATACACCCGCCACAACCATCTCAAACCAGACCTATCCATCCACTCTGGTGATCTGGGTATCAATCCCAACACTTCATCAAAAGTACCACCTAAACCAATCATTACCCTAACCTTCACCTTTCTCCTGTTCTCAACCATCCATGTCTCTTGCCTCACTGGTCCATACGCCACCATCAACAACTCCGGCTCAAAATCATTAATCTTCTTTATCACTCTCTGATTCTCTTTTTTGATATCTCCTACACTCTGGCCACCCGCATCATACTCTATCCTCAAGCCTGGATGATCCTTCTCTAACTTCTCCTTTAACCTTCTAGACGTATCTCCAAATCCACCCAATAGAAACACCTTCCATCCCTGCCTAGCCGCTTCCTCCACTAACCTCTCAAATAGCCACACCCCAGTCACCGTCTCTCCGTTCTTACCCCTCATTCCTCTCCAACCAACCTTTAAACCATTTCCTATCAACCTCTGACTCTTCTCATTCATCTCTTGATACCTCAACCCACCCAACACCAAAGCTCCGTCAACTATCCTCAGATCTGTCTTATCCAAAACATTCCTAAAATCCTTGCTGTTATCAGCTTCCACCAAAAACTCACTATAAACCGTCGCTATTGTCTTAGCCTTACCTTTATCCTTTACCCACTCCATCACCTTCACCACCACTTCTTCACCCTTCAACTCATCAATCTGTACTCCTAATAGATCTCTCTTTGCCTTTTCCATTACCCTTTATTATACTTTTACTTACTTCAACTCCACAACACATATTCCGTCAAATTAATCCTCTTTTCATTTTAGCCTCAAATCTATCACTTCAATCTCCGGTCTGCCAGACGAGTACAAATTCACAATCTCCTTCTTCTATCCACCCTTTTCATCTCCATTTTGGTTTTCTTCATGTCCTTTTATCCCATTTTTAATGACATTGACAACATCAAGTTCACTTTTTTAACCCCTAAAATATCAAAAAGACATAGTATATAAGATAAACACCCTCACCTTATATTAAAAATAGCCTAAAGATCATTAATTTTAAGACTACAAGACCTTTTTTCAAAAAAACAAGAATTACTAAAAACCCTTAATAGATTAAAAAAGATACTCAATTTATAGCTTCAATTGTTCCAAATACCCTCATTTTTACTTATGTCAATTTTTTATCCTCTTTCCATAAATATAAACCCTCCCCTATTTTTATAAAACACAACCAAATTATCCTAAAAAATAGACATTTTTAATCCTCTAACAATTATTCAATGTTTATAGTTTGTTAATGACTATTTTCATCAATTTTCTCTTTTTTTGTCAATTTCAATTTTTCTCGCATTTTTTCGTTTTTATATCTTTTTTACCCTTCTTTTTCCTTCTCTTTATTTTTCGACAACCCCTCCTCTCTTTCCCAAACACTTCACTTTCTTTTTACTCTTTTTTTCTAGATTTTCTTGTTTTTCCTTAAATTCCCCCTCTTACTCCCCCTTCATCTACACACAAACACCCTCCATTTACACACAATCACTCCTATCTACACCTTTTCTGCTTTTCTTTAGTCTGCAACATGTTTTTAACTAATTTTAATGATCCAACTCGTCTACTCCTTTGTTAATTCATTTTTACATACCACCCCCACCTTCATTTCATCACTCTTCTTTTCTCAACCTACTATACCCCTACCCCCTATCCTCTATATATACCCCTACCCCCTATATGATCAATCAATTTCTTCTCTTTTCTCCAACCTACAACCTTTTCTATACCCCCTAAAACCTTATCTGCACCCCCATAAGACCATTTCACCCTTTTAACCCCCTCTTAATCCATCAAACGTTAGTTTTTGTATTCAACCAATCTTTTCCCTATATTTTTACCATCTATACTTTAATCTTCCGTCTTAATATTTTCTCTAACAAAATCTATATCTTATATCTTTTTTCTCCAAAAACGCTCATATGAACTTAAAACTCAAAACTATCACTTAAAACACTCTTTTGATAACACAGTATCGATAAACTCATCTATCCAACCTTTTACTTGCTCTCCATGAAATTCTTCTTATACAACTCTAGATTCTCCATTGCTATCCCCGTACCTTTTACTACACACCTTATTGCATCCTCTGCTACAAACGCCGGAACCCCTGTTTCTAAGGTAATTAACCTATCAAAATTCTTTAATGTCGCCGTCCCTCCACTCATCACAATACCCTTATCAATAATATCTGATGATAGCTCCGGCGGTACTTCTTCCATGACCGATTTAACCATGTTCACGATCTTACTTAGAGGTTCTGAGATGGCTTCATTCACTTCCACTGCATCTATCTCTATCTGTTTTGGTAACCCTGTCACACTATCTCTTCCTGTTACCTCCATCTTCTCGTTCTTCATCGGTTTTGTAGCTGATCCTATCTTTATCTTTATCCTCTCTGCCACAATCTCTCCAATTACCAAGTTGTGTTTTCTCCTTACATACCTAGAAATCGCATCATCTATCTTATTCCCTGCCACTCGAACACTCTTAAAGGCCACCACACCACCCAATGAAATTACGGCAGCTTCACTTGCTCCGCCTCCCATATCTAAAATTAAGTTACCTGAAGCCTCAGCAATAGGCACTCCGGCTCCAATGGCCGCCGCTAAAGGTTCATCAATTAAATAAACTCTTCTTGCTCCAGCTGCTAAAGTCGCCGACATTACTGCCCGTTTCTCTACTTGAGTTACTCCTGCTGGCACACACACCATTACTTCCGGCTTAATAAAACTATTTGCTCCTACTTGTCTCAAAAAATACTTCATCATTGCCTCTGTTACAGCATAATCAGCCACCACTCCATCTCTCATCGGTCTACTAGCCTTAATATTTCCCGGGGTTCTTCCCAACATCTCCTTTGCTCCTCTCCCAACAGCCACTACTCTAGAATCATTCAAAGACACAGCTACCACTGTTGGCTCTTCCAAAACAATTCCTTCACCAACTACATACACAAAACAATTTGCAGTTCCCAAATCAATCGCTACTTTTTTAGATAAGTTCCATTTCATTGTTTCAATTCTATCATGTCTTTAATCAATAAAATCATCTAAAAATGATCTATTTAATCCTATTAACATACTATTTATATATACTTTTCTTTTAATCTTTCTACTTACTTTTACACTTCATTATCCCCTATTTTTATCACCTTTAAGTTAAGTTTAAATTCTTTCCATTTTTTAAATCCTATATTCTTCAATTTATATACCCCTTTCCCCCTTATTATTTTTTTTACTTCTTGACAGTCCAAACACCATCAGTCACATTTAACTTATACACATAAAAACATAGACACAAAACCCTGACAAAATTAGACAAATAGCCTTAACATGACTGCCCACAAAGACAACCTCATCTCCATCACCCGAGCCGCTGAATCCTTAAATGTATCTACACGCACACTTCAACGTTGGGAAAAACTACCTAACTTTCCTCAACCCTATAGAACTCCAGGTGGTTCTCGTCGTTACTCTCCTACCCAGCTTCAAGAGATCCAAAACTGGAAACAAAACAAATCTCAACCCCCTCAAAACGTCACTCATCACCCCATTTCTCAAACCGCTCAACAACTCAATGTCTCCCCTCGCACACTTCAACGTTGGGAAAAACTACCTAACTTTCCCCAACCCTACCGTACTCCTGGAGGCTCTCGCCGCTACACCTCAGATCAAATCAATCAAATCAAAACTTGGCACCAACAACAAAGCACTACTCCTTCTCCAGATGTTTCACCTCCCCCAACCTTTACTCCCCCACCAGAATCAGAAACACCCTTCCTTCCCTCTCCATACCTCTCTTCTCAAACCCCACCTACACCATCTTCCCAACCTACCAAACCACCTAGTACCTCTAAAAGGCTTCCTATTGGTCAAATCGCTATCATCGCTGCTCTCCTTCTATTAACCATTGGTGGTGGTATCGGTTTTTATACCTTTAACCAAGATCTTCGTTC
>CAZBRK010000010.1:0-12776 GCA_964494445.1 uncultured Pseudomonadales bacterium | reverse complement strand
GCACCTACAATAGTTTTCTTGTTTATCTTTTTCTTTTCTTTTTTTTCTTTCCCATTACCATCGCCCATGTCAATTCCTTCAGTTGCTAAAGGTTTGTCCTCCATCTTTCCTGGAGCCACCGGAGTTTCTTCTGGAGGTGATGGTGGAGGAGTCTCTTGATTTTCATTATTCACCTCACCTATCTCCTTTACTTCCTTTAAACCTTCATTTACACCTTTAACATCACTGTCAGGTAATGGAGGCAGCGGTGTCTTCTCAACCACTTCTTTCTTCACAGCCTCGGGGTCAAAAGTCTCATCCTCTGCTGTCTCTAGTGGTGGCAACCCTTCGTCGTTCATAGGGTTTACAGGTTCTGATTTGGCAACTTCTGGCTTAACAGGCTCTGGTTTAACTGGAGCATTACTTGTTCCAGACAATGGTGGCAAACTTCCTCCAGGAACTTGATCGTTGGTTTTTTGTTTATTATCTTGATCCATTTATTTTATCTCTTCTATCTATATCATCCGTTTTTTCCAAACAAAACCGAAGATGAATAATCCTAACCCCAGTGTAAGTAACCAGACTGTTTGAGTCAATACCCCTACGACCGGAACGCCACCTTCAGTTGATGGCATACTACTCATTGTTGTTGCCGGACTTACTGTTGGGGTAGGGGAGGGAGTAGTCGTTGGTGTAGCTGAAGGAGTCGCCGTAAATGCTGGTAATCCATCATCATCTCCTGCCGCCAATACCACAAATGATCGCATTACCGTCTGCAATACTCCTGTCTCATCTTCATACGCTAAGGTAATAGTGTGATCACCTGGTTCCAACTCTTCAGTTGGTGTCCAACTCCACTCACCGTCAATATCAGTCGTTACCACTGTTGTTTGTTTTGTCTCCGAATTAACCGTAATAGTTATCTCAGTTCCTGCCGGTAATTTCCCTTTAAACTCTGGTGTACTAGTAGCAACTTTTTCACCACTTACTTCAGGATTAAGTAATTCCTCACCGGTTAACCCAACTCCACTAACTCCCCCAAAACCTTCTCCACTTGCACTAGCTGTCTGAGCTGTGCTTGCTGTCTCTAAGTCTGTTTCCACAAAGTTATACTGGCCTCCAATAGTTATGTCTTCAACAGGATTGTCATTACCTGTATTAGTCAAAGCCATTGCCGTTCCCGCAATTCCTCCTTGAACAAAAATAGATAGTCTTGCTTTTTGCCCATCATATCCCAATCCTTGACCTTGACTGGTTTTTACTTTAGACAAATCAGTTGACCAGCTACCATCACTCTGAGATAGGCTAGCCAAAGACTCTCCACCCTCCACATCCACATACACAATCGCTCCACCCAAACCACTACCAGTAGTCGTGGTTATTTTTCCTCTAATCAAGTCTTCTCCCATTACTCCTTCACTTCTCGTCCAGGTTTTAACTTGGTATGGACTTCCCTCATTTAAATAACTCTCAGATCCAGACACAATTCTCAAGTAATAAATTGTATTTGCAACCAAATTCTTTATCTCCGCCAGGTGTGTCGTGTAGACATTACTACTCCCTCCAGCCAAATCTCTTTTGTCTCTAACCGTCATCTCCAATTTAGCCGGATTATTGGAGTACTCCACTGCTCCTACCACCGGTGTATCAGTAATCCAACTTACCGTTAAAGAACTTTCCGTTTTATTAGTTATTCTTACATTTTGTGGAGTTGCTGTTGGACCAGCTTTGGTCAATAAGCTCTGAGGTTTGCTTACCAACAGGACTCCTCCCACCAAACCACCAAACAACAACAGCAATGCCAATATCGTAGGTATCCTTTTATTTAAAAGGCCTTTTTTAATTTTCATTTCCTTCCTCCACTTTACCAGTTTCACTAGCTTCCTGACTACTTTCTAATGTTTCTCCACTCACTGTTGCTACCGTCTCATTTATCGTCTCAATTTCTTCTTCCACCACCACATCAAAACTCAATTTTTGGTTAAGTTCCGCTGCTCCAAACTGTCTTCTTTCTTTAAGGTTGCTTACTGCTTCTTCTTCAATCTTTCCATCCAAAGGTTTAATTGCTTTTTTCTGTTCTGTCGTAATCTGACTTTTAACCACAGCAGCATAAACCTGATATGCCACAAAAGAACCTACCACCAATAATCCTAAAACTCCCATCGTTAAAACATAGCTGCTAGTTGTTCTCTCTGCTTTCATTTAATTATTCTCCTTTAACTCGCTGTTTAAGTAATAACCGGTTATTTCTCCAATTGCTCTCAGTTTTCCTCCAGGAAATTCTTTATCCTCTACTTTTTTTACTGAAACATTCTCTAACTTAATTACCCTATCTAACTTTTCTACCTTTTCCAAAAAACTTATAATTTTTACTTCTTCACCATTTAAACTAAACCTTAGTAAAAACTCTCCTTCAACAAAACTCCCTTTCTTATCTTTTTTTTCAACAGTCACTTCTTCACCTGTAATATCAGCTCTAGAAAAACTCAAAGTTTCTAAATTTATACCCTCTTCTATTGCTACAATTTCCACTCTTTTAGCCAAGTCAGCATAATCAAAACTGTCCGGTACTCCTTTTTGAAATAGGTATAAATCTGCACTATTTTCTCTTAACTCTTTTTCAGCTCGCGTTAATTGAGTGATTTTACTGTTTAATTTTTTGTCTACAACTTCATAATCTTCAATCTTCTTTTTCAATTCAGCTACAGTAGCTAAAGTTGGTCTTACCGCTACTAGTAACAAAAAAGCTATCGCAAAAACAGACAAAATTACTTCCACAGAAACTTTTATCTCTGGTCTTTGATAAGCCAGTCTAATTTTCTGATAATTCAGGTCGTATTTGCTTTGGTCAAACAACGGATTTGCCATTATTTTTCTTCTTTTAAGTAATTGACAATTTCAAAATTTACCCCACCTTTTTTCTGGTCAAACTCCAACTCCCTTACTTCAGTCTGATATGCATCTTCCATCTGTGTCATTATTCTTATTGTTCTTGAAAAAGTCTCTTCCGATCCGGCTACTCCCAATAGACTGATCTTGTCTTCATCTATTTTTAGTTCAGTCAACGTTATCCCTTCTGGTAAAAAATATTTCAAGTCATCTATCCTTTTTGTCATTTTAATATTACCTTCAAGGTAATCTTCTACAGGTTCTTGCCTAGCCAAAATTTTTCTCATTTCCGTCTCGGTCTCTGCATAGCTAACAACTACCATTTCTTTTTGATCAATCACTTCTTTCAAGTCATTTAACTTTTTATCAAACCAAAATCTAGATCCAAACGCCAAAATTACCACAAACTCCGTTAACACCACCATTACTCTTCCCGCTGTTAATGACCAGCGCAAAAATTTACCCACCAAACTGAACTCAAAATTGTCTTTAGGTAATAGATTAACTTTAAATAGGGATGATCGGGCAGGCACAACTTAAACCATTTTATAACTACCTTCAGTATATCTAACCTCCAAGCCGAAATAAAGCGAAAAACTTTTTATTTTTTAACCACTGATTTTTTGGCCAACAACTTACTCAATCGAGACTTTAACCTGTCAGCCTTTTTTGCATGAAAAATCTTTCTTTTGGCTGCTTTGTCTATACTAGAAAAGACCTCAGCTAATTTTTTCTCTTCAGGTTTTGCCCTGAACTGCTTAATTGCTTTTAAGGCTTGAGTCTTTACTTTTTTATTTATCAGAGTCTTTCTTTTATCAACTCTGAGCTTCTTTGTTGCTGAGCTTGTAATTGGCATGGGGCTGATTTTATCAGCCATTCAGTATAAACTCAACTTGTAGATAAAAAAAATCAACTAAAATCAACTTGTGGTAAAAAAATTCATTCGTCAATCCAAAGATCTTCTTAACCGTCAGAACAGCTCAATTCTCTCAGCCGCCACCATCATTGCTGCCTCTTATTTAGCTTCTTCTATTTTTGGTCTCATTCGCAACCGTCTTCTTGTTTCTCATTTTTTTGGCGGTTTTGAAGCAGATCTGGACGTCTATTTTGCTGCCTTCGTCATTCCTGACACTATATTCCAACTTTTAGTCGTTGGAGCTCTTTCTGCTGCTTTCATTCCTGTCTATCAAGAACATGCTCTCCGTTCCAAAAAGAAAGCCAATCGTATGGCCAACGCCGCTCTTACTAGTCTTGGTCTAGTTCTTTTTGCCATCATTGTCCTTGTTATTATTTTTGCCCGTCCCCTTGCTTCACTCATTTCTCACTATCCTCCTCACCAACTAGAACTCATGGCTAATCTAATCCGTTTAATGTCTGTGGCTCAACTATTCTTTGCCGTTTCTGCTTTTCTTACTGGCGTTCTTCAAGCAAGAAAACGCTTTCTCATTCCAGCCGTCGCCCCCATTTTTTATAACCTAGGTACTATTTTTGGTATCATATTTTTATCTTCCTCTTTAGGCATATACTCCGCCGCCATTGGTGTGGTCTTCGGTGCCTTTCTTCATATGCTGGTTCAGCTTCCGTTTACCAAGAATCTTGGCTTCTCTCCCCGTTTCTATTTCCGCCCTCGCCACTCTGGTGTCAAAAGCATTTTTCGCCTCATGCCCCCTCGTACCGCCGCCCTTGGTTTATCACAGATAGAGCGTTGGGTAGCCGTCAATCTTACATCTCTACTCGCCGCCGGTTCTCTTTCTATTTTTAGCTTTGCCCGCCAGTTATACACCCTTCCTATATCTCTCTTTGGTGTTTCTCTTGGCCAAGCATCTTTTCCCGTTCTCTCTTCTTCTGTTCATGTTAAAGACAATAAAAAACATTTCATTGAAATTCTTACCCAATCAGTTCTCCAAATTTTCTATTTTGCCTTACCGGCAAGTGTACTAATCCTCATTCTTCGTATCCCCCTTGTCCGCCTGGCTTTTGGTGCAGATAACTTTCCTTGGCAAGCCACTCTTCTTACCGGTAAAGCCCTAGCTTTTCTGGCTGTTTCCATCGCTCCCCAAGCAGTTAATCAACTTTTAACCCGCACTTTTCATGCTCTTAAAGATACTCGCACCCCTCTTAAGGTTAGTCTCTTTACCATCATTTTCTTTTCTCTCTCTGCCTATATCACCTCTAAAGTTCTTGGACTAGGTGTCATTGGAATTACAATCTCTCTTTCTCTCAGTAACATTATTAATTTTTTCATTCTATACATTCTTATTAAAAAAAGACTTCCTTCCTTTTCTATTACCCGCCCCATTGTCAAGATGACTTTAGTTAGTTTATTCATGGGAATATCTCTCTGGCTCCCTTTTCGCTTTTTCGACCAATTTGTATTTGATACTACTCGCACCCTTCCCCTCATTCTCCTCACTATTATTGTTAGTTCAATGGGTCTAGCTGTTTATCTTTTCTTCTCTTTTGTCTTCAAAATCTCTCAATTGCAGCAATTACTTCAGTTAATTTCTCGTCTAGGTAACTGGCGTCATGTTCTCACCCAAACAGATGAAGTCATTAGTTCCACCCTCGACGACGACATTTCCTGATAAAATCCACCCATGAACTCCACCACCCGTAATTTTTCTATCATTGCCCATATTGACGCTGGTAAATCAACTTTAGCTGATCGTTTTATGGAAATAACCAATACAGTTGCTCCTAATAAAATGAAAAAACAACTTTTAGACTCTAATCCTATTGAGAGAGAAAGAGGGATCACCATCAAGTTGGCTCCAGTCACCATGTCCTACTCTTTACTCGGAAAAAACTACACCCTTAATCTTATTGACACTCCAGGACACGTCGATTTTAACTACGAGGTAGAGAGAGCTTTACAAGCCTGCGAAGGTGCCATCCTTCTCATTGACAGCACCAAAGGAGTCCAGGCCCAAACCGTCGCTAATCTTAGGCTGGCTCAAAAACAGAACCTAACCGTTATTCCTGTTATTAACAAGGTTGATGCCAACCTGGCTGACATTGATGCCTGTATTAAACAGATCAAAATCCTCCTTCCTCAATCAACTCCTCCCTTACTCATCTCTGCCAAGACAGGTAAAAACATTCCCCAACTTCTTCAGGTCGTTGTCGATCAAGTTCCTCCACCTTCTATTTCTCCTCAAGAAGCACCTCAAGCCCTTATTTTTAACTCAATATTTCATCCACACCTTGGTGTCATTGCCTTTATTCGTGTCTTTGTTGGTCAAATAAAAACAGGAGATCAACTTCAATTTATTTCCAACTCTCAAAAGTTTACCCCTACTGAAATTGGTATTTTTACTCCAGATCGTCAATCTAAAAAAATTCTTACCTCCGGTTCAGTTGGTTACCTGGTTACCGGCCTTAAAGATATTCGTGCCGTTAATGTTGGTGACACCGTCACTTTCCCCCAAACCTCCACCTCCACAACTCCATTACCTGGTTTTCGCAAAATCAAACCCCATCTATATCAAGACATATTTCCTACCGACGGGTCAGAGTATCTTGACCTTCTCTCTTCTTTAGAGAAGCTTCAACTTAACGATGCCTCGCTTGAAATTATCTCTATAAACTCTCCAGTTCTAGGTCAAGGGGTCAAGGTTGGTTTTTTGGGTCTCCTCCATGCCGAAGTTGTCACCGAGAGATTGGAACGAGAATTTAATTTATCAGTTATTGCTGTTGCCCCTTCAGTTGAGTATGAAATTAAACTGACTTCTTCTCAGACTATCTTTATTCATTCTGCCACTGACTTACCCGATCCCACCAAAATTAAACAAACACTAGAACCTTATGTTGATCTTCAGGTAATTACTCCGGAACAATATCTTGGTCCTACGATTCAACTCTGCCAAGAGTCTCGAGGACAACTCCAAGACATGAACTACCTTGATCAACTAGTTAAACTCGAGTATCAAATGCCTCTTGTTGAAGTTATTACCAACCTTCACGACTCTCTAAAATCAGTCTCTTCTGGATTTGCTTCCCTAGACTATCAATTTAAAGGCTGGCAGCCCGTTGACTTAGTCAAACTAACAGTTCTTCTTAATTACGAAGAATTTTCTCCACTGTCTACACTTTGTACCAAGCCTCAATCAAAGTATCGTGGTCGAGCCCTTGCTAAAAAACTTAAAGATATTATCCCTCGCCAACAATTTGAAATCCCTATTCAAGTTGCCATTGGTGGAAAAATCATCGCCAGAGAAACAGTCAGAGCTTTTCGTAAAGATGTCACCTCCAAATTGTACGGAGGGGACAACACCCGTCGCACTAAACTTTTACAGAAACAAAAGAAAGGTAAGAAAAGACTCAAACAGTTTGGTCGTGTTCAATTACCCCAAGAAGCCTTTCTTGCCGCTTTCAAATAAAGTTCTTATTGACCCCAATTATCACTCGTGCTAAGATACTGCTAATATTAGTTTTTAGAATATGGACCTTACTCCAAGACAAATATCCATCATTAAAGCTGTTGTTAACGAATTCACCGAAACCGCTAACCCTGTTGGCAGTGTTACTCTAGAAAAAAAATACAAACTTGGAGTTTCTCCTGCAACTCTTCGTAATGAAATGGTTACCCTTGAAGAAAAAGGTTTTTTTCGCCAACCTCACACATCTGCCGGACGTATTCCTACTGCCACCGCCATCAAATTCTATGTCAGCGAACTCATGAAAGAAGAAGATCTTTCTGTTGCGGAAGAAGTCGCCGTTAGAGAAAAAGTCTGGGATCATCGTTTCGACACCGACGCTCTTCTTCGTCAAGCTACTCGGATTTTAGCTGAGAGATCAAAATTCCTTTCTGTTGCCACCACTTCTGAAGGTAAGGCTTATCATGCTGGTTATGCTAATCTTCTAGCTTCTCCAGAATTCTATGACATTGATATCACTCGCCAAGTTTTAAAAATTCTCGATCAAGATAACGGTCTTAGTGATATTTTTGATCGTGCCGTCAGTAATCAACCAATTCATTTGCTTATTGGTAGCCACGAACTTGGCTACGATCTATTCGAACCTGTCAGTTGCGTCTTTGCCGATCTTCAAATAGGGGATACTAAAGGTAGTCTTGGAATTATTGGTCCTTATCGTCAACAGTACGAACGCAACATTCCTTTAGTTAGATTTGTCGCTAACTTAATTAATCAAATTGCTCAAGATTGGTAAAAAATATGGCCACTTCTAGAAAAAAATCCATCAGAAATCAAAAACAATCAAGTCTTGAAATAGAAGAGTTGAAATATCAATTGATTGATCTGGAAGAAAAACTTAGACGAACCTTGGCCGACTATGAAAACCAATCTCGTCGTTATCAATCTCGACAGACTGAAGTTGTTCTTTTTGCTAATCAAAAATTGTTAGATAAGTTTCTCACCATTCTTGATTCCTTAGAGGTAGCCCAATTCCACCTTAAAGACAAGGGATTGACTTTAATCATTGATCAGTTTAATCAAATTTTAAACTCAGAGGAAGTTAAGCTCATCAAAACCGACAAACAACCCTTTGACCCAGAGACCATGGACTGTACTGCCGTCGTTAATGGTGATAAAAATATAGTTATAACCACTGTTTCTCCTGGTTACACTTATAATGATCGTATTCTCAGACCAGCGAAGGTAGAAGTTGGTTCCGGCAAAAAGACCAAATAATTAAATTGTTTTTAATAATTAACAATCAAACAATAAACATATGACAAAAATAATCGGTATCGATCTAGGAACAACCAACAGTGCTGTTGCTGTTATGGAAGCTGGAAAAGCCAAAATGATTCCTACTTCTGAAGGAGGAAACACTTTCCCTTCAGTAGTTGAACCAACTAAAAAACTTGTTGGCGAGGTTGCCAAAAGACAAATGGTTCTCAATCCAGGAAAAACTATCTACTCTGTTAAACGCCTCATGGGACAGCGTTTTTCTTCTGCCTCAGTCAAAAAAGCTCAGAAACACAGCTCTTACGAAATCGTTCAGGGTAAAGAAGGTATGACCGCAGTTAAAAGTGGAGGCACAATCTACACTCCTCAAGAAATTAGCGCCAAGATCCTTCAAAAAGCAAAAGCTGATGCTGAAGCCTATCTAGGTGAAAAAGTTACCGAAGCTGTTATTACTGTTCCAGCTTACTTTGATGACTCCCAACGTCAAGCTACTAAACAAGCTGGTGAAATTGCTGGTCTCAAAGTTAAGAGAATCATCAACGAACCTACCGCCGCTTCTCTATCTTATGGTCTAGACAAGAGTAAACAAGAAACCATTGCTGTCTATGATCTCGGTGGTGGTACTTTTGATGTTTCTATCCTTGAACTCGGAGATGGTGTCTTTGAGGTTAAATCTACCGCTGGCGACACTTTCCTTGGTGGTGATGATTTTGATCAAGAAATCATTGAATACATCATTGATCAATTCAAAAAAGAAAATGGTATTGATCTTTCTCAAGACAAGCAAGCTTTGCAAAGGGTTAAGGACGCTGCTGAAAAAGCCAAAATAGAACTTTCTAGTTCAACCGAAACAGAGATTAATCAACCTTTTATTACTCAAGGTAAAGATAGTCAACCTCTTCACCTTACTCTTAAACTTACTCGTGCCAAGCTAGAAGAACTAGTTGATGAGCTTATTCAAAAAACTCTTAAACCTTGCCAACAGGCTCTAAAAGATGCCGGTCTGGAAAAGAAAGACATTGACCAAGTTATTCTTGTGGGTGGTATGACCCGTATGCCTAAGGTGCAAAAAGTAGTTCAAGAATTTTTTGGCAAAAAACCTAGTAAGGGCGTTAATCCTGATGAAGCCGTTGCTCTAGGAGCTGCTATTCAAGCAGGAGTATTGGCAGGAGACGTTAAAGACATCCTTCTTCTCGATGTCACCCCTCTCACTTTGGGTTTAGAAACACTAGGTAGTGTCAGGACTTCTTTAATAGAGCGCAACACTACTATCCCTACCAGTAAATCTCAAGTATTTTCTACTGCTGCTGATAGTCAGCCTCAAGTAGAGATTCATGTTCTACAAGGTGAGCGTCCTATGGCTACTGACAACAAAACACTAGGTCGTTTTGTTCTCGATGGTATTGCTCCAGCACCTCGTGGAATTCCTCAAATCGAGGTTACTTTCGACATTGACAGTAACGGTATTCTCAATGTTTCAGCTAAAGACAAGGCTACTGGTAAAGAACAAAACATTACCATCAAAAATGCCACCAACCTTTCTGACGAAGAGGTGGAAAAAATGAAACAAGAGGCCGAAGCCAATGCTGAAGCAGACGAGAAAAAGAAAGCTTTAGTTGATAAGAAAAACGAAGCTGAGACCCTTGTCTTTTCTACTAGAAAAGCAGTTGAGTCAGCCGGTGACAAATTCGATGGCAAGGCCAAAGAGGAAATAGAAAAAGCCCTCAAGGAACTAGAAAAGGAAAAAGATAAACAAGATGTCACCACAGAGTCTTTAACAGAAAAACTTGAGTCTGCTACTAAGATCGCCCAAAAACACGGTGAAGCTCTTTATAAAGCTGTTCAGGAAAAAGAAGCCAAAGAAAAAGATTCTGATAAAAAGTCTGCTTCTAATAAAAAACCTGCTTCTGATAAAAAGTCTGACAAGAAAAAAGATGACTCTTCCCCCGCTGAAGAAGGAGAAGTGGTTAAAGAGTAACCATGACCAACAAAAGGGACTACTATGACGTTCTAGGTGTAGATAAATCTGCCACCCCTGCTCAGATGAAGTCATCCTATCGTAAACTTGCTCTTAAATGGCATCCAGATCGTAACAAAGAAAGTGATGCCGAAACTAAATTCAAGGAAGTAAACGAGGCTTACGAGGTTCTCTCTAATCCCAAGAAGAAAGAAACATACGATCAGTTTGGACACACCGCTTTTGACCCTTCAGCTGGTGGTCCTTTCTCTAGAGCTGGTTCAGCCAAGACAGGTTCTTCCACTTATACCTATCATAATCAAGGATCTCCCGGTTCTTTTAACGAAGCTTTTGGTGGTTTTTCTGACCCTTTCCAAATCTTTGAAACTTTTTTTGGGGGTGGTGGTTTTAATCAAACTTATCGATCTAAAATTCACTATTCTTTAAAAATAGACTTCATGGAAGCAGTTAAAGGTGTTCAAAAAAAACTAGTTCACCAGGGTAAAGAATACACTGTTAATATTCCGGCTGGAGCAGATGACGGTACTCGTATTCGTTACACAAATTTTGACGTCAGTATTAATGTATCTCCCCACAAACACTTTAAACGAGAAAATTATGATGTCTATCTAGACCAACACCTCTCTTTTAAAGACGCCATTCTAGGCACCAATCTTAATGCTCCCACTCTCGACGGTGATCTTAAGATAAAAATTAAAGCCGGAACCCAACCAAACACACTCATAAGACTTTCTGGTAAGGGTATTTCCCACCTTCAAAGTTCTCGTAAAGGTGATTTTTACATTCGTCTTCTAGTCGATTTACCCAAAAGAACCACCCGTAAACAAAAACAGGCACTCAAAGAATTTTAATTTTTCAATCTCACTTCATTGCATACTCTCCCTTTCCGAGATATAATACCCACAGGGTAAGAGAACTAGGGTGGCATGTGCCACCTTTTTAAATATCTATTACCTGCTTAATTAGTAGTTACTATTATTTTTGATCACAACATGGATAACCAATTAACCGCTCGAACCGAATTTGCCGCTGCTATTAATCAGATATGTTCTGAGCGTGGTATTTCACCCGACACAGTCATTAACGCTATTAAACAGGCTCTTGTTGCCTCCTTTAACAAAGACTTCCCAGAACAAGCCATTGAGATAGAGGAAAACGAAGACATTGTTGTTGTCGCCGATATTGATCAAGAAACTGGAGATTTTAAAATTTTCAAAGGGTCCGAAGGGGACAAAACTAAAGACATGACCGACATTACTCCTCCCGGTTTTGGTCGCATTGCTGCTCAGACTGCCAAGCAAGTAATTTTGCAACAAGTAAGAGAAGCTGAAAAAGACTCTATCGTTTCTGAATATCGTGACAAAATTGGTGACATTGTTACCGGTATGGTTCAACGTATGGATGGATACAATGTCATTGTCGATATTGGCCGTGGTCAAGGTGTTATGCCTCCAGAGGAACAAATCCGTAACGAGTACTACAAACTCAACTCTCGTATCAGTATTTTAATCAAAGAAATAGCCGAAACCTCCAGAGGTGAAGCAGTCATAATTTCTCGTTCAGATCCAAAACTTTTAGCTGGTCTTTTTGCTCGTGAAGTTCCTGAAGTAGGGGCTGGTAATGTGGTCATTAAATCCATTGCTAGAGATGCTGGTAATCGTTCTAAAATTGCCGTTGAATCAACCCAAGATGGTATAGACCCTGTAGGTTCTTGTGTTGGTCAAAAAGGTGTTCGTGTTCAAGCCGTTATCAACGAGCTAAACGGTGAAAAAATTGATATCGTTCAATACAGTCAAGATCAAGCGAAATTTGTCAAAGCCACTCTTTCCCCCGCCGAAGGTATTTCAGTCAAATTTAACGAAGATAAAACAGAAGTTGTTGTTACTGTTCCCGAAGACCAACTTTCTTTAGCCATTGGTAGGGGAGGACAAAACGTAAAACTTGCTGCTAAAATCACCAACCTAAAAATTAAAATTATTTCTGATAAAAGCGATCCTGGCATTGTTGTTACCGGTGATGAGGAATATGAAATCGATCAGCTTGGTCTTTCTACAAAAATCAGAAATCTACTTATTGAAGCCAGTCTTACCCGAATAGAAGATCTTATTAATCACTCAGAAAAACTAGAGTCAATTAAAGGTATCGGTCCTAAATCTCTAAAGAAGATTAAAGAACAGATTACTGCCTATCAACCTTCAAGAATTACCGAAACAGAATCAAAACCAGAGGATAAGAAAGACAAAGAGGATAAGAAAGACAAAGAGGATAAGAAAGACAAA
>CAZBRK010000009.1:0-13126 GCA_964494445.1 uncultured Pseudomonadales bacterium | reverse complement strand
TCTGTAAATGCTAAACTATTTCCATGTCCAAGACAGACAAAATTAATCAAATCCTCCGTTTCTGCTTCCTCTCTCTCTTCTTCTTCACTCCCCTTCTTCTCTGGCCCCAAACCAGCGAGGTTTTTGAGTTTAACAAGATGCTCTTTGTATATCTCCTCACCATTATCATCTCCACTCTTTGGCTTTTTAAAAGTATCTTTCAAAAGAAATTCGTTCTCAAAAGAACCCCTCTTGATATCCCTCTTCTTCTCTTCTTCCTCTCTCAACTTCTTTCCACCATCCTCTCCATCAATCCATATACCAGTGTCTGGGGTTATTACTCTCGTTTCCATGGTGGTTTAGCCTCAACTATCTCCTACATCCTTCTCTTCTATGCTTTCGTCTCCAATATTAAGTTAGACAAAGAATCCCTCCTCGACTTCTATCACACCATTCTTGGCTCAGCTCTTCTCATCTCTCTCTATGGTACTCTGGAACACTTTGGTATTGATAAAAATCTCTGGGTTCAAGACGTTCAAAGCCGCGTCTTCTCTACTCTCGGTCAACCCAACTGGCTCTCTGCATATCTAGTCGCTCTCCTTCCTCTACCTCTCTTTCTTCGCCACACCACCAGAGAAAAAAACCTTTCTCACATATACACCGTCACCGGATTTCTTTTCTTCATCACCATCCTCTTTACCAAGTCCCAGTCCGGTATCGGCACTACTTTCATCATCATCTTCCTCTACTTCGTCATCCGTCTTTTCCAATCTAAAGGAGTTAAAAACTTCTTCAAAGCCCACTCCATCTCCCTCTTCCTTCTCCTCATCCTTCTCTCTACTCTCATCATCGGCACACCCTGGACTCCCAACCCTTCTCAAATCTCACATCGTCTAGACCTTGGCGGACCTCTCTGGCCAGAAGCCGAACCATACTTCAACCGTCTCTCCCTCACCACCCAAACCAAACCTCTAGAAATGGAAAGACTCCCACAAACAACCCAAGACACCATCAACAAAAGATCTCAAGGTATCAGAGTTGGTGGTTCTAACTCCTTTGACATCCGTCGTGTCGTCTGGCAAGGAGCCGTTAATCTTGGTCTCAAAAATCCTCTCTTTGGCACTGGTGTAGAAACATTTGGATATTCCTACTTCACTATTCGTCCTGCCACCCACAACCTCCTTTCAGAATGGGAATTCCTCTACAACAAAGCTCACAACGAGTACCTTAACTTCTTCGCCAACTCCGGCTTCATTGGTTTAATCACCTACCTCACTCTCATCATCTCCACCCTTATCTCCTTCTTTAAGTCCATTAAAAAAAGTAAACAACCTCTCTTCATCTGGCCTCTCCTCCTTGGATATCTATCCCTTCTCATCACCAACTTCTTTGGCTTCTCCGTCGTCATTATTGCTGTTTTCTTCTTTCTCTTTCCTGCCTTAATTTTCTCCTTTTCTCCTTCTTCCAACAAAGAAATCACCCTCAATATTCCTCCCCTTCTCTCTGACCTTCTCCTTGTCTTTCCTCTCCTTTCTCTTTATTTACTCTTCTCTCTCTTCAACACTTTTAAAGCTGACATCGCCTACAACCAGGGCAAATCATACTCCCAAGCTTTTAACCTAGAACCAGCTCTCATTCAACTAGAAAAGGCCACTAAACTCCAACCCAAACAACCCCTTTTTCTTTCCCAACTAGCCGAAACCGAGTCCAAAGCCGTCGCCAGTCTACAAGCCCAACTAGAAACTCTTCCTGCTACTACCTCCGCTCAACTTACAAACCAAGCCCAGTCCATGATCGACTCTTACACCCAAAAGGCCCTAGACCACACCACTCAGGCTCTAAACCTAAATCCACACCACACCAACCTCTACAAATCCCAAGCCAAAACCTACCTTTACCTCGCCACATCCAAACCTGAATACACTCTTCAAGCCTTAAACACTCTTCTCGAACTCACCGCCATTTCCCCCACTGATCCCAAGATCCTTTACAACATCGGCATCATCTACGAACAGCTAGGAGATATGGATAAAGCACTACAGGCATACCAAAAATCTCTTGAACTTAAACCCGACTACCAGGCTGTTCAAGACAAATTTGGTAAAATATAGCCATGAAAATCATTACTACCCCTCACCCTACTCTAAAAAAGAAGACTCCAGTCATCACCATCTGGACCGACAAACTTCAGCAACAGGCTGATGAAATGATCCATATTCTCCGCCATACCTCTGATCCAGAAGGTATTGGTTTAGCCGCTCCACAAGTCAATCTCTCTAAACGCTTCTTCATTCTTCTCCTAGATGGTACACCCACCATCTACATCAACCCCACCGTCACCAAGTCCTCTACCAAAATGCTTTCTGAAAAATACAAGAAACCTGAAAAACGCTTCCTCGAAGGTTGTCTCTCCATTCCCCTCCTCTGGGGTTTTGTCGACCGACCTTTTAAAGTTACTCTCAAGTACCAAACACCCGAAAAAATAGACGGTAAGTGGCAACTAATTTCTCACACCCAAAACTACTCTGATCAGTTCTCCTCATATGTTCAACATGAACGAGACCATCTAAACGGCATCCTCTTCACCGATCACATCCTCCAACAAAAAGGCACCATCTTTAAAGAAACATCCCGTGGTCTCGAACCAGTATCCCTATGATCACTAAAAAGAAAAATCTAGTCTACTTCGGTTCTCCCGACTTTTCAGCTAACATCCTTCAAAATCTACTCAAAGACAAATCCCTACCTTTTAACATCACCGCTATTGTCACCCAACCAGATCAGCCCTCCTCTCGTGGTCAAAAAATGACTCCTTCCCCAGTAGCTCAACTAGCTCAACAACATGACCTGCCAGTTTACAAACCAAAACAACTCAACTCTGCCAATCTCGACCACCTCAAACTTCTCAAACCAGAACTCTTCTTAGTCGTAGCTTACGGCAAAATCTTACCCCAATCTTGGTTAGACACTCCTTCTCTGGGTACTTTTAATCTCCACTTCTCTCTTCTACCTAAATATCGTGGTGGCCTCTGCGTCTCTGAAGCCATAAAAAATGGTGACTCCAAAACCGGTGTCACCCTTATTCAACTCGACACCCATATGGACCACGGACCCATCATTGGTCAAATAGATCAAGACATTGACATCAACCATAACGTCACCGACCTTCTTACTAAACTTACCTCCACCGGCACCTCACTTCTCCAACAACAACTCCCTCTCATTGCTTCTAAAAAACACTCTCTTACTCCTCAAGATCACTCTAAAGCCACCCATACTCCTCTTACTTCTACCCGTACCAAAAAATCAGCTTTCATCCCCTGGGACACTATCAAACTATCACTTAAGGGTAAGCAGTCAATCAAAACTCATCACTTAATCAGCTCTCTTAATCCCCAACCGGGAGCTTGGACCAAGATTAACATCAAACAAAAGGAATATATCTTTAAAATAATTCACAGTCATATAGATCAAGACAAACTTATCATCGACACCATCCAACTACCTTCTAAACAACCTACTTCTTGGCAGGCTTTCCTTTCTGGACATCCCGTTCCATTCTCCTAACCTCTCTTTTACACTTGGTGCACAGCTTTATCTTCACCTTCTCACCATCAATCACCATCTTGTGAGTATGTAAGTTAGGCCTTCTGATAATTTTAGTTCTATTCTTAGCATGACTGACCTTATGGGCAAACTGAACTCCTTTACCACACAAGAAACAACCAAATTTTCTTTTTCTTCCTGTCATATAGTCGATAATTTTAACACATCTAGCCTTACTGTTGTATACTGAAACCTCGACATGATATCTCTTTTCTCTCAAAACCCCATTCTATTTTTTCTTTTCATCATCAGTCTTGTTCTAGCCATAACCATTCATGAGTTCTCTCATGCACTAGCCGCCGACCTTCTTGGTGATCCAAATCCTCGTTCTAATGGTCGTCTTACTCTAAATCCCCTTGCCCATCTTGACCCTCTCGGTTCCCTTGCTCTTCTCTTCTTTGGTTTTGGTTGGGGTAAACCAGTCGAAACCATTACTTCTAACCTAAGCCACCCTCGTCGTGATATAGCCATCATCTCTTTTGCCGGTCCTCTTAGTAACATTCTTCTCGCTCTTATTCTCGCTCTTCTTCTCTCCTTCACCTCTTCTCCTCTTCTCGCCTCTCTCTTCACCACCACCATCTACATCAATCTTACTTTAGCCATCTTTAACCTTCTTCCCGTCTACCCCCTTGATGGAGAAAAAATTCTCACCGGTCTTCTCCCTCGAGAAGCCGCATTTGAACTTCAAGCCTTTATGCGCCGTTACGGCACCATCATCCTTCTCTTACTCATTCTCCCCATTCTCAACGGATCATCTTTTCTCACTGCTCTCATCTCCCCCGCTATCGGTTTCTTTTTTAACCTCTTGACTTAAATTTTCTTTCGACTAGAGAAGTAAGAAGATATTCCTACTACCAAGATCACTACCACAAAACCGGCTAACAGAGCCTTCAAAACCGCACTCAAAACCTTAGAAAAACCACTAGCAGTGCTTTCAGTTGTTGGAGTAACTGCTCCCCTGTCATCAACATCAACCACCACATCACTATCTAAACTAACTTCATCAATTCCTTCATCCATAACTACGATCTCTTCTTTCTTCTCTTCCTCTACTCCAAACTCAAAGGCCACCACATCTCCTGTCATCACTATCCTCTCACTTGGCTTCAATGGGCTACCCTTACTCTCCAAACTAATCTCAATCGCTGTAAAAGGATCTTCAGTACTACCCTGCAACTTGCCACGCTCAATCTCTCCCAACCTTCTCAACTTACCATCTTCTTCTTTTGTCCAGGCCATGTATCGATTAAATACTGGATCTGGTGCCATCTCTAAACCTCTACAACTCAGTAACACTCTATATCTACCATCAATAAACACACTATCACCAACACAAATGGACTTACTTTCTTCACTAGTCTTTAGTACCAACTTTCCTTCATTAGCTCTAACTTGACTGACAGTCAAACTTAAAAACACCAACATGGCAGTTAATACATAGCTTAATTTCTTCATTTCTCTAGATTATAAGCCACTTTACCCTCACAAGCAAACCATTTCATTGACAAGAGTCTTTTCATTCAGGCATACTCTACTTAATGCCCGAAGATCAAAAACTAGACCACTTGCCTCTTCCCCCTAAATCAGATGAATCTCCATCTCCTTCTTCTCCCCTCACAGACCCTGTTGCCCCCGACATATCTGCTCCACCCAAAACAGAAGATACTCCTGTCCAAGACATCGATAAACCAGAAAACGAAATCGAAACTAAACCAGAATCCCCCCCTCAAGAAACCGAACAAGAACCTGAACTTAAACCAGCTTCAGCCCCAAAAACTAGTTCCAAAACTCTTTTCATCGTTATTTTTCTCCTCCTTACCATAGCCGGCATCTCTACCGCCTTCTTCCTCTACACCCAAAACAATCAACTCAAAGACAAAGTTGCTAATCTCAACACAGATATTCAAAAACAGGAAATCGCCGAACGATCTTCTCTTCCTTCTTCTGATGAAGATAAAGCCACCACTGAAGAAACAACCATTGCCACCTCTAGCACTAGTTTTAGTGTTCCCACTACCGCTCCAACTCCCATAACCATCTCCACCACCAACTCTCCCACTAAAACATTCTCTGTATTTACACCCCTCTTTGAACTAGCCACCTCAAAATATCCCGATGCTCAACTTCTCCTCATCTCTGCCACCAATCTTCAACAAGATAACCCAACCATTAAATACTACTTCCGCCAAGAACCAGACAAAGTTAAGTACTTCTACATCCTCAACGACACCGACTCTGGCCTAAATCTCTTCGATGAACAAGTCTGGGTTTCTCCTGACAACAACATCCCTTCTCTTAATGACAGAGCCAAAAACAATCAACTAGGTGCCGATCTAGACACCGTTCTTAAACTTACAAACACTCTTTGTTCTGAAAAACACTCCGACTGCGACCAGGCCACTTCTATTAAAGCCCAACTAATTGACTCTAACGTCACCCTTTGGCAAATCACCTACCAACTACCCAACGCTTCTTCTCCTCTCGTTTATCAAATCAACTCCCAAACCCAAAGCCTCATCTTCCGCTCTGATAACTAAATCTTCCCCTTCTTCTCTTTTCCATGTAAAATATACACCTACTAGCCGAGATAGCTCAGTTGGTAGAGCGTGCCCATGGTAAGGGCAAGGTCCTGGGTTCGATTCCCAGTCTCGGCTCAGGTTAACATGCTGGGGTGACGGAGTGGACAATCGTACTTCTCTGTAAAAGAAGCGCCGTAAGGCTACGCAGGTTCGAATCCTGTCCCCAGCACCAACAAGAACAATGGAAACGAATACTTAACCACAGCCAAACAACCACACCCTATTTTGACCATGTTTAAGACTAAAACTGGAATAGGAATTTAAAATTGTGATCTGTTCTAAATAATTTTGGTAAAAGGCAACCCTTTAATCATCTTTTCAATATCACTATCTTTTACCTTCTTTGAATAGTATATTTGTCCCGTCTTTTTCTCTTTTTGGGTTAATACAATCTTCCAGTTCTGAGTAACGTTGTTTTTTGTGATTGGCAGTCGAATTTCCTTTTTTTTAATAAGACCCACAATTTCTTTTAAATCAACACGGTGTTTTTTTAAGATAAGAAACAAATCGTAAAAATCACGGTAGCGAGCTCTACCACTCATAGCTCTAATTTTTTCGGCACAAATTTCTTTAATGTCCATTACCGCTACTAAAAAATTTACTCCCCAATAGTTCTGGTATTTAAGTGTTTTGGGTGGTAAAACAACATTTTGTAGATAATCAATTTCAACTTTTAAAGAGTTGGGTTGGACAAGTAGCCCAGTATATTGTAATTTTTCAATCTTAATTGTGGCTTTTGAAAGATAATCCTTTTTGATACTTAGAAAACTTGATTGTTTAAATATTGACCTAATATTTTCTAAAGATACTGGTTTTTGATTGGTAGAAAAATCTAGATCTTCTGAAAATCGGTATTGTTTTAGATAGCAATGATGTATTGCAGTACCACCTTTAAAGATAAGCGTTTTTGCTAAATTCGATTTTGAAATAATCTGCAAAACGAGAGTTAGTAAATAATCCTTTTCGGCAACATGAAGGGGGTATCTGAGATTCTTTCTGTTAATGATTTCAAGCTGTTGACGAGTGAGCATAAACTTTTTAATTGACAGACTTATATTTATCAAAGTACTCATCATAATACAGTCGCCATTTGGAATTAAATTTCTTATCTTTTGCTAACATCCAATGAGTGCCTTGTTTAGATTTTGTCAATGAAAATATTTGATTCGAGTCTATGTTTATTAAATCTAATATGAATCCAAAAACTTTAATGGTGGTAGTAGACATTCTGTTTACATATTTATAAAGCTTTTCCATGTCCAAATCATTTTGATATTTTTGCAACTTTTCTATAACCAAATCAATTGAGTATTTGCTTTTTTGAAAATGGACAATATCAATCAATGCTTTTTCTGCAGAGGCAATTTGAACCATTTTACTGTCAATTTTTACTTTCTCCCAGCCAAAGAAAAATTGTTCTTTGGTGTTGATAAAATCATATTCAATACTGCTTAATTGCACGATTTTGTGACGATTCTTGGAAACAGAAACAACCTTATTCATCAACTGGTCGGACATTCCATAAAAAGACAAAGCTGATTCAAAAGATACATAAGAATCTTGTGCTAGTAAGTTGGCAATAAGATAGGGGGACAGTGATAAAAAACCTCGACCACTGAAGTCCGAAATGGTGTACAGGCCTCGTTTGATACGAATTAACCAACCATTTTGAACCAATTTTGTTATTAATTTTTTAGCTTGACGTTTGTTGTTTTTACCTTCTACTTGTTCATAAATTTGTTGAGAGGTAACAATTTGACCATATTTGACAATAAGTTTTTCTAAAAGCTCACTTTGTGTAACGGTTAATACAGTTTGTTTCATGTATCTCAAGTATCCTAATATGGGTACTTTCTAACATCAAGTTAAACAGATTAATGAAATCTTGTCAAGTTGGATACCAATATGTCATATTTCAGATGGTTAAATCCGTTTTAGAACTTACTAAACTATCATCTAACCCTGTTTCTTTGGTAAAATTAACTAACTTGCCACCCTAGCTCAGTTGGCTAGAGCAGCTGTTTTGTAAACAGCAGGTCCTGGGTTCGACTCCCAGGGGTGGCTCCATTAAATTAGAACATCCTTCAACTCCCCTATTTCCCCAATCTCTATCACCCTCTCATCCTTATGCTCTTCTCCTCTTATATTTATCCAGACAATCTTCTTCACTCCCAACTCCAACGCTGGCACAATATCTGACTTCCAACTATCCCCAATCACCATCACTTTCTCTGGTAACACCTCAAGGTCACTCAATCCCTTGTTCCAAGCCAAAATATCTTTCTTTCCTGCTGAATCTACACAATAGAAATCCTCAAACTTACCAAAAAAGTGTTTCCTAATCTTCCTTCTTGTCCACTCTTCACCCGCAATCGTTACCACTCCAGTTCGAACTCCCGTCTTGAACACCAAATCCACTATCTCACTCGCCCCTTCACACTCCTCAAACGGATCAAGATACAACTTCATCATCTTTCCTATCTCCTTATCATATTTCTCACTTTCCTCTACCCCACACCACATCCTTACAATTTCCATTGTCGCCCCACTTACCTCTGGTCTGACACTAAATTCGCCTCGTAAACCCTTAATTACCTCCATATACCTCTCATGCACCTCTTCCACCTCCAGACCACTCTCTTCTGCTATCCATCCACTAAACTCCCAAATACTCTCCTGAAACCCCTCCGTCGTCTTTACTAAAGTACTGTCCATATCAAACAAAACCATCTCTATTCCCCCATTCCCCAAATACTCACTTAACCTCTCCACCTCACCAAATTGTGATCTTTCCCTGTCCTCCATACCCACCAAGATACCATAAGTAATTTACATTTACCTCTAAACCTAGTAAAATACACTCCGATATGGCAAAAAAAGGACCACGACAACTAATCGGCTTCAAATGCAGTGAGTGTAAAAACTTTAACTATCTCTCTGAGAGAAACAAGACCAACACTCCAGACAAACTAGAACTTAAAAAATACTGTTCTCGTTGTAAGAAACACACTCTTCACAAAGAGTCTTCCAAACTAAAATAATCCCAATTTTTGGTACAATATCATTAGCTCTTAAACAGCCTTAGGTCTGTGGTGAAATGGCTATCATGACTCTCTCCAAAAGAGTTGTTCCAGGTTCGAGTCCTGGCAGACCTGCAATCAATCCTATAACAGAGTATTGACAGTGTTAACTAGTTATATAAACTAAGCACATCAACGCCTCGTCCATGCTTCGGCCCGACGAGGTTTTTGGTGATATACTTCTTACTATGAACACATATCTAGCAAATCTACAAACAAGTGAAGCTACAAAGACATACCAAAAATATGGTATCAACTACCTGGGTATGTTCGGTTCGGCCGCTCGTGGCGAAGACAATAAAGATAGTGATATTGATCTATTAGTCGATTTCAACAAAACAAAAACCCTATTCGACCTGGCTGACATCCAATTCTACTTCGAAGGCCTTTTAAGCAAAAAAATCGATCTAGTCACCAGAAAAAGCCTCAAGAAACAACTGGAGCCATATATCAAACAAGATCTTGTAACCATCTATGAACAAAACTGACACTGTCTACCTAGACGATATATCAAAAGCCATTACGGCAATCGAAAAATACACCAAAAACGTGACTTTTGACCAATTCAAAAAGGAGCAGATGAGACATGACGCAGTAATTCGTCAACTAGAAATCATTGGAGAAGCCGTAAACAAATTATCAAGTGATTTTGCCAGCAAAAATCCCAACTTCCCTATCAGGCAAACAATCTCCATGAGAAATTTTCTAATTCATGGATACGATGAAGTAGAACTAGACGTCGTCTGGAAAACAACTCAAGAAAACTTACCTGAACTCAAACTAGCAACTCGAGCGGCACTACAGAAATAAGTTCCAACACTGTCTACCAGCCCCTGCAAAATACCAAAAGTCCTTGACAGGTCCCTAAAAAAGTACTAATATAGTACCATGTCTCGTTTACCCGCTTCCACCCAGGTTAAAGTCACTCTTCCCGAACAACTCTACTTTTTTCTTAAAAGTAAAGCCGACAAATTCGACTTGCCTGTTTCCTCATACATCAAGAATCTTGTCATCAACGATGTTAAGGATTTAAATTTTCCTACTTTCAGGATGAGTGAAAAAAGAGAAAAGTTAGGACTTGAAGCTTTAGAAGAACATAAACAAGGAAAAACAACAAAGGTTGAAAACGTTGAAAAATATTTCAACAACCTATGAAACTAGAATTTTCTTCTTCATTTGAGAAAAAAGCTAAAAAACTTTTCAAGAAAAATCCCCAACTTCGTAAAAACTTCACAAAACAATTCAGTCTTTTTGGTACAAACCCCGACCACCCCTCTCTAAGATTGCATAAATTACAAGGGAAAAGATTTCAACAATATTCCATTTGGATTAAGAAAGATTTAAGAGCTGTTGCTATCAAAAAAAGCAGTAAATATATCTTCTACGATCTTGTTACCCACGACAAATACTGAAATAATAGGTCCCAATACAATCCACTAGCCTCTGTAATTTGACACCTGTCATCACATATAGTAAAATTCTTACTATATACAATGACAAAGATAGAAAAACTGCTCATCCATTCCAATAATGTTTATACCACCCAAGACCTCGCCGTCATCTGGGAAATAAGTGATAAAACCAAACTTTGGAACATTATCAGGCACTACCTACGCGTAAACAAACTCACCCGCATCCACAAAGGAATATATGCCCTAACTCCCACCACCTCAGTCAAACCTTACACTTCATTCGAGCTCGGACAAAAATTGATTACCCCCTCCTACATTTCTTTTTATACTGCCCTAGCCAAGCACGGCATTATTTCCCAATACTACGAAAACATCCACTTAGCTGCTCTCATTAGTAAGTCACTACAAATTGACAACCAAACCTTTGTCTACCACAAAATAAAAAACTCTGTTTTTTACGACCCAACGGGTATAAAAGACCAAACCACCTACCAAATAGCAGACCCAGAACGAGCTATCTGTGACAGCCTCTATCTCTTCCCCAATTTAGCCTTCGACAATCTCGACTCAATCGACACTCAAAAACTGTCTCAAATCGCCACCATTTACCACAACAAACGCCTAATTCAATCCGTCAAAAAATTAATCAAAATCACTCAAAAATAACTATGCTAGACAAACAACAACACGAACAAATTCTAAAAAACATCCTTCGTGATGTCTTAAAAGATAATCGCCTATCACCTCAACTTGCCTTAAAAGGAGGTACCTGTCTCTATCTTTTTCATCATCTCCCCCGTTTCTCTGTAAACCTAGACTTCAATCTCATGAAAGATACACCATTCAAACCAGATAATCTCACTGACATTATTAGTAATTACCTAAACATTGAAGATCAAAGGGAGAAAAAATTCACCTGGTTCTGGCTAGGAAGTTTCGAAAAAGGCAGACAAAAAATAAAAGTTGAAATTAGTAAAAGACGATTTCCTGATAAGTACGAAGTCAAGCAGTTTTATGGCCTTTCCGCCAATACCATGACACCTGAATACATGTTTGCCCACAAGCTTTGCGCTATAACCGACAGAGCCAGTCTTCAAAACCGTGACCTTTTCGACTCCCACTTCATGTTCACCAACCAATTCCCCATAAACGACAACATTATAAAACAAAGAACCGGCCAAACCACACTACAATACCTAGAAACCCTTAAAAAACATATAGAACAAAACATCAACCCTGCCGGGGTTCTTCATGGTCTAGGAGAACTTCTTGAACCAAAACAAAAACAGTGGACCAAACAAAACTTACTTGACGAGCTCACTTTTCAAATCCAACTTAAAATAGAGTCCTTAAAACCATAAAAATAAAATTCCTTCTAAGAGAAAAGCAAAATTCATATGAAGAAGAAAAACATTACCACAATACACATATACAATCACGTTGGTAGTTTTGCAGAAGATAAAGATAAAGCAGAAATACTAAGACAGGAAATTCTTTGGCCACAAATTAAAATTGGAAAAACAGTCAAAATAGACTTTGCACAAGTTGAAGATATAACTCAATCCTTCATCCATACTCTACTCAGCGAATTAATAAGAGACACCCAAGGAGAAGTTTTAGACCTCATTTATTTTAAAAACTGCAATGAAACAGTACAAAAAATAATAAACATGGTCATCGATTACATGCAAGAAAATTAAGTTATTCTACCCCTTTCCCTTTTCCTCTCTTAACTAATCCTGTATCATCACTCTAGTGTCAAAAATAGTCACCATAGGTGGTGGCACAGGTGCTCCCACCGTTATCCAATCCCTCATCCTTGCCGGTTTCTCTGATATTTCTGCCATCTCTTCTTCCACCGACTCCGGTGGTAAAACTGGCACCATCCGCTCTGACGAACGAGACCAAGTCATCGCCGTATCAGATCTACTCCGCAACCTTCTCGCCCTCATCTCCCCCACCAACAATCATAGAAAAAACATCTCCGCCTTCACCGAACTCCTCAACTACACTGACGGTCGTAACCGCAATCTTGGCTATCGTATCTACTACAGCCTGCTAGAAAAATACCATAACGACTTTCTTAAGGTTCAAAAACATCTCGAATTACTTCTTGGTATCAAGTTTGAAGGCACTGCCATTCCCGTCACCCTCCAACCCAGCAACATTCACTTCCAAACCAAAGACGACTCCGTCTTCAGAGGAGAACACGAACTCGACCGCCAATCCATGTCCAAAAACACCATCAAAAAAACCTGGCTAGACCCTCAAGTTCCCGCTACTCCTGACGCCATCACTGCCATCAAACAAGCCACCCACATCATCTACTGCCCTGGCAGTCTCTATGGCTCCATCATCTCTAACTTTCTTCCCCAAGGTATCACTTCTGCTCTCCAACAATCATCGGCTCATAAAATTCTCATCACCAATCTTGTCTCTACTCGCAACCAAACCCACCACTTCACTCCTT
>CAZBRK010000008.1:8463-13328 GCA_964494445.1 uncultured Pseudomonadales bacterium | reverse complement strand
TATGATGGAGGTCAAAAATGCCACCATGTTGCTAGACACAGACTTGAGACGGGGGAATATGAAATACTAGCAGTTGCTCTTTCTTTTGTCCCCAAATCTGGAGTTAATGTTCATTTTGTTAACAGGAAAAACTCTAAACAAGAACAGTATGTGGATAACACTCTCGGATATCTATCTAAAAGAAACATCTATTATTTAATTTCTGAGCACACTTTAGAAGAAATTCAGGATGATGATATGGTAAAATTACTCGTAAATATCAAAGAAAAGATATTAAGTAAATTGTTTACAGATAAAGAAAAGAAAGAATTGGGAATAAACTCAACTCACATCTAATCTTTAGCACCTTAAATTCGTTAGTAGTTCTGGTAAAACCAGAAAAAGGAGTGTCTTAACGCTTGACATATAACATTTATATCTAAAAAATTCCAAAATCATTTAACTTAGACCGAAGGAGATATAAGATGCCTATCAAAATTTATGCCAGTAAGGGAAATGACTGGGACGATGGTGCAGCCGAAGATCAAGGAAACATTCCCGACGGCAAAGAAACCTAACGAAGAGATGAGAGTCTGAACACAATAACCAATACAGACTCTCATCTAGCTTTACTTTAATATGTAACAATTTATTACAAATTTAAGCATCCTTAATAGAAGTTGGTGCATGAAAGAATCATATTAATCTGACAAAAAAATTATTAAAATATAAAAATGAATAAACAAATTAGAAAATCTAGACTTAACCGTAAGAACCGCGTTAGAAGGCGTCTTCTTTCTCGTTCTTCTTTGTCTCGTCTAATAATCGATCGTTCCATCCGTAACATCAGTGCTCAGGTTGTTGCTTCTGATGGTAAGGTCATCTGCTCTGCTACTACCACCAAAAAAGACTTCAAGAGAGAAGGTAACAAAGTTGCTCAAGCTCAGGTCGTTGGTAAAGATATTGCTGAAAAATTAAACAAAGCCGAAATTAAAGCTATTGTCTTTGATCGCGGTTACTACCGCTATCATGGTAGAGTTAAAGCTTTGGTCGAGGTAATTCGTCAATCAGGTATTAAAATATAACAATCATGGCTAGACAAAATAACAACAATCGTAGACCACAGTCAGAAAATGCTTTTGAGAAAGTTCTCGAAATTCGTCGTGTAAGTAAAAAGACCAAAGGTGGAAACAACATCTCTTTCACTTCTCTAGTTATTACTGGGGATGGTAAAGGCAATGTTGGTCTTGGTCAAGGTCGTGCACCTAGTGTTGCTGACGGTATCAAGAAAGCCATCCGTTTAGCCAATCGAAATCAAGTAAAAGTTCCTGTTGTTAACGGAACTATTCCTTTCAGAGCTCAAGTTAAGTTTAAGGCCGCCACTGTTCTTCTCAAGCCTGCTCCTAGAGGTACTGGTATTATCGCTGGTGGAGCCGTTCGTACTGTTGTCGAAGCCGCTGGTATCACCGACATCGTTTCCAAGATTCTAGGTAGCAACAACAAAACCACCAACGCCAAAGCTACTTTTAAAGCTCTTAAGGAAATCGAGATCCTGGACAAGAAATACAAGTTACTTAATAAGAAGTTAAAATAATCATGTTACTTTCTAATCTCCCTTCCATTACTGCTCGCGCCAAGAAGCGACTAGGTCGTGGTTATGGTTCTGGTAAGGGTGGACACACCACTAACAGGGGACAAAAAGGTCAGAAGTCTCGTAGCAAGATTCCTTTGTGGTTTGAGGGTGGACAACTTCCTCTTATCCGTCGTACTCCTTTCTTGCGTGGTAAAGGTCGTTTTCAGTCTCTCAAGGTCCAACCCATCAACATCAATCTTGATCAACTTAACAACTTCAAAGCTGGTGCTAAAGTCGATGTCGACAGTGTCCTTAAGACTCTCAAGTTTGACCCGTTTAAAGTAACCAAACACGGTTTAAAAGTCATCGCTACTGGTAAGTTAGACAGAGCTCTCAAGGTTGAAATACCTACTTCTGCTGGTGCCGCTAAAGCTATTGAAAAAGCTGGTGGACAAGTCATCCAGTCTCAAGAGTAATTTTCGTATAAAATAACCTCATGTGGAATTTCCTTCAGCCCCTTCGCGGCTTCTTTAAGTTAAAGGACTTAAGGCGTCGCCTTATCTATACTGCTCTATTCTTAGCTATCTTTCGTCTGGTTTCTCACATTCCCGTTCCTGGACTTAAACTAGATGCTCTTAAGGAGATCTTTGCCGGTTCTGCTTTTCTTTCTCTTCTTGACCTTTTCTCTGGTGGTACTCTGGCCAACTTCTCCATCATGGCTCTGGGTATCGGTCCCTATATTAACTCCTCAATCATTTTTCGTCTTCTGACCATGATCGTTCCTAGTTTAGAAGAACTTTCTAAAGAAGGGGAGTATGGTCAAGAGAAAATTAACCGCTACACCCGTCTTTTAACCCTACCTTTGTGTCTAGTTCAAAGCTTTATCATCATCATGACTCTTCGTCAGCAGTCTTTGACGCTTGCCAACACTCCTATTGAATTAGCTCAACTCATCATCACCCTTACTGCCGGCACCATGTTCCTTATCTGGCTAGGGGAGCAGATTACCCAGTACGGTCTAGGTAACGGTATTAGTTTTATTATCTTTGCCGGTATCGTTGGTCGTCTACCTGTTTCTTTTGCTCAAACCTCTGTTACCGTCAACCAAACTCAGTTCTCTGGTTTACTCATTTTCCTCATTATTTCCTTGATTGTTGTTTACATGGTCATCAAGACCAGTGAAGCCATTCGTCCTGTCCCTATCCAGTCGGCTCGTCGTAGCTCCAATCCTGCCTTGAGTTCTTCCGCCAACTACCTCCCTATTCGTCTCTACCAAGATGGTTTCCTTCCTATCATTTTTGCCGTCTCTCTCATGTTAGTACCCAACATGTTAGGACGCCTATTTACTGGTTCTCAGACCCAATTTTTAGCTAACATGTCTGTTTTCTTTACCCTACATCTTTCTCCTGGTAGCTTGGTTTACAACATTCTTTACTTCCTCTTAGTAGTTGTTTTTACCTACTTCTACACCACCGTTGTTTTTAATCCAGAGAAAATTGCTCAAGATCTCCGTCAAGCTGGCAGTTTTATACCCGGCATCCGTCCTGGTCCCGCCACCATTCAACACTTAAACTTCATTCTTAACCGTCTTACTCCCGTTGGTGCTCTCTTCCTTGGTTTTATCGCCATCTTCCCTTCAATCATGTCCTCACTTACCGGTCTAGACAACTTAATCATTGGTGGAACCTCAATCCTGATTGTTGTCTCGGTTGTTCTTGAGTTAATTCGCAATCTTGATTCTCAGCTTTCTATGCACGATTATGATAAATTTTTGAAGTAACATGAATTTTATAATCTTAGGCTCCGTCGGATCAGGTAAAGGAACACAAGCCAAACTTTTGGCTGAAAAACTTGGTCTAGTTCATCTCTCTTCAGGAGCACTTCTTCGTCAGGCCGCCAAAGAAAACTCTGAACAGGGTCGAAAAATATCTCAACTACTTACCTCTGGCAAGCTTCTACCTTTAGACTTAAACACCAAACTTCTCTTTCCTCGTCTCAAACAAGCTTTTTCTACAGGGTTTATCCTCGACGGTTTTCCTCGAGACATGGATCAAACAAAAGCTTTAGAAGACTTCTTAAAACAAGAAAATCAGGTTGTGGATAAAGCCATATTCCTGGAGATATCTGATGAGGTCAGCCTAGAGCGCTTACTCAAAAGGGCCAAAACTGAAAATCGTAGTGACGACAAAATCCCCGCCATCAAACAAAGAATTCAGGTTTTTCATCAACTCGTTATTCCCGTAATTGAGCACTATCGTCAACAGGGGAAACTTTTAACCATTGATGGTACTCCTGACATAGAAACCATTCATAAAGATATTCTTAGCAAGCTATCTCCCCAATCATGACCAAGAAAGAAAAGATCATGCTTGAAGCCGGTTCCATCATGGCCGACATCAAAGCACAGATGATCGAGGCTATTAAACCCGGAGTTTCTTCCATGGACATTGAGGACTTAGTCGTTCGCCTCATTCGTCAGAACAAGTGTAAGGTTTCCTTTAGTACCGTTTCTGGTTATGACTTTGCTACCTGTATTAACATCAACTCTGGCATGGTTCATGGAATTCCCCGAAAAGATATTATCTTCAAGCCTGGAGATGTAGTCACCGTTGATACCGGTCTCTTACTTCACCATCATCATGTTGATAATGCGGTTACTGTTCAGATTGATCCTAAAGACGAAAAGACTACTAGATTTCTTGATACGGGCAAACAAGCCTTAAAAGCCGCCATCAAACAGGCTCGTCCAGGCAACTCCATATACGACATTAGTTTGGCTTTGGAAAGCACCATCGAGTCTGCTGGTTACTCTGTTAGCCGAGATCTCACCGGTCATGGTATTGGTAGACAGCTTCATGAGACTCCAAACATTCCTTGTTATTCCGACTCTGCCTACAAAAAGGTCAAGATTACTTCTAATCAGACCTTGGCAATTGAGATTATGTATGCCATGGGTGACTCTAAATTGAAGATAGATGAGGATGGTTGGAAATACTCTACCGTTGATGGTTCTCTTTCGGGCATGTTTGAGGAAACTGTCTTTATTGGTCAGGATAAAACCACGCCTGTGACGGCTATTGATCCTAATTTCTATCTTTCTTGACCTTTTTATTCAAACGGTTTTGTTTTTAAAGGTTTTTTTGTTACACTTTAGTTATTAAAAATTACATTCAATATGTCAGAAAACAAAGATAGCTCCCTACCTACTAGTGAAGCTGTTAAAGACTGGAAGCCATTAGTAGAACCCGATGAAGAAACCCTACCTACTAGTGAGGCTGTTAAAGACTGGAAGCCATTAGTAGAACCCGATGAA
>CAZBRK010000008.1:0-8363 GCA_964494445.1 uncultured Pseudomonadales bacterium | reverse complement strand
GTAAAGTCGACAAAAAAACCCTTTTGGAGTGGTTTGAGGCAAATGATGCGAGCAGAAAAGAAAAAAGAATAAGAATCCAAAGTAGGGTCTATTACCAAAGGCCTTTCACGAGGAAATTAAACAGATTAAGGAAGATTGGCAATTTATTTCCCCAGCCTCAACTAAAACTGGCAAAATTGTCCATTTCTTGCTAAAATACACAAGTCCATTAAATTATGGCTAATAACAAACAAGTGACCGAGGTAAACGGAGTCGTTCTCGAAGCTTTACCTAATACTCAATTTAAGGTAAAACTAGAAGACGATAGAGAAATCTTGGCTCATTTAGCTGGTAAGATGCGTATGTATCGCATCCGCGTTATGCCTGGCGACAACGTCAAACTCGAAATGAGTGGGTACGATGACACCAAAGGCAGAATCGTCTATCGGTCTAAATAGTCCCGTTTCCTTAATCAAATAAATATTATGAAAGTACACGCCTCTGTAAGGCCTCGTTGTATCAAATGTAAAATTGTCAGACGTCATGGCAAGGTTTTTGTGATCTGCTCAAACCCTCGTCATAAACAAAGACAAGGATAAAAATATGCCCAGAATAGCCGGAGTAAACATACCAGAAGAAAAACCAGTCAAGATATCTTTGACATATATATATGGAATTGGTTCTAAGGTAGCTCAAGATATTCTTAATAAACTTAACATCGACCTTAACACTCGTACTAAAGAACTCACCTCTGCTCAAGTTCAGAAACTTCAGCAAGAGATCGAGAAACTTCCTGTTGAGGGAGGACTTAGACAAGAAGTTCGTAATAATATTGAGTCTCTTAAGAGAATCAAATCATACCGAGGTTTACGTCACTCCATGGGTTTACCTTCTCGTGGACAACGTACTCGTACCAATGCTCGTACTAAAAAAGGTAAGAAAAAGACTGTTGGTGCTATGACCAAAGACACCAGAGTTAAACTAGAAACCACTAAATAATTAGAAATATGGCAACTAAAGCAAAAGCTAAAACCACCAAAAAGAAAAAAACACCAGCCTTCTTCAAGGGAGGTCATGGTCGTATGTACGTTAAGTCTACTTTCAACAGTACCCACGTTACCTTCACCAACCTTAATGGAGACGTAGTTTGTTGGAGTACAGCTGGTATCTGTGGTTTCAGAGGTGCTCGTCGATCCACCCCATTTGCCGCTACTACCATCGTTGAGGATGGTCTTCGTAAAGCTAAAGAAGCTGGTCTTACTACTCTTGAAGTATATCTTCGCGGCCCAGGTACAGGTAAAGATGCCGCTCTTCGTGTTTTGAAAACTAATGGATTAGAAATTAACCTCTTGGCTGACATCACCCCGGTGCCTCACAACGGCTGTCGTCCCAAGAAACCAAGAAGGGTATAACATGGCTCATTACGTTGCTGCAAAATGCCGTTTATGTCGTCGAGAAGGTGAAAAACTTTATCTTAAAGGTGCTCGTTGTTACACCCCTAAATGTCCTATCGACAAGCAAGGTGCTCAACCTCCTGGTCAACACGGTAAAAAAATGTCTCGTCGTCTTTCTAGTTATGGTATTCAATTGAGAGAAAAACAAAAGGTTAAAAGAATTTACTCTGTTTTAGAGAGACAGTTCCGTCGCTACTACAAAGAAGCCCTTAAGTCTCCTCAAAACACTGGTGAAAGAATACTTCAACTACTTGAGTCCCGTCTAGATAACATTGTTTACCGTCTCGGTTTAACCCAAAGTCGTTCCTCAGCTCGCCAACTAGTTACCCATGGTAATGTTCAGGTTGATGGTAAAAAACTCGATATTCCTAGTTACTTAGTTAAACCCGGACAAGTAATCTCTCTTTCAAAAAGAGGTTCTAGGATGGCTCTCATCAAAGAGGCTCTCGAACAAAAAACCACTCCTCCAAAATGGCTCTCTCGTAAAGCTACCGTCGGAAGGATGGAGCGTCTACCTGTTAGAGACGAGATGAGTGACAGCATTAAGGAGAACCTCATTATTGAGTTTTACTCACGTTAAGAATTAACAATTTATTAATCATTAAAAAAATATGAAATTTTTAGAACCCAACTTCGACATGACCTTCAACAAGGTCAACGATCTTACTACCGAAGTCATTATCGAACCATTACCACAGAACTTTGGTCACACCATTGGTAACTCTCTTCGTCGTGTCCTCCTTAACTCTTTACCTGGTGGCGCCGCCATTCGTGTAAAGGTTTCTGGTGCTTCTCATCAGTTTACTACCGTTAAAGGTGTTCAAGAAGACGTTCTAGAGTTCGTTCTTAACCTTAAAGAGGTTAGATTCACTCTTGAAAACGAAAAAGAAGCCAAGGTTAAACTTAGTGTTACTGGTAAGAAAACTGTCACCGCTAAAGATCTCGATCTTCCTGCTGGTGTCACCGTTGCCGACCCAAGTAAAGTTTTAGCTCATCTAACCGATGCTAAGAGTAAACTTTCTGCCACCATCACTGTTGCCACCGGCATCGGCTATGTTGCTGCTAGTGAATTTGCCGTTGATGAAAGAGGAGTCATTCCTTTGGATGCATCCTTCTCTCCAATTCAAAACGTAACCTACTCTATCGAGTCTACTCGTGTTGGTCGTCGTATTGATTTTGATCGTGTTCGCATGACCATCACCACCGACGGTTCCATCACTGCTAAAGACGCTGTTAAAGGTGCCGCAGAGATTCTTACTGACTTCTTCAAGTTCTTACAGAATCCTGTTAGAAAAGTAGAGGTTAAAGAAGTTTCTCCTGCTAGCAAGATCCCAGATGGTTTCATCGAAGATCTAGAACTTCCTACTCGTGTTACTAATGCTCTTAAAAAGGGTGGTTATGAAGAACTGTCTGACTTGAATAGTGTTACCTTAACTGATCTTAAACAGGTCAAGAATCTAGGTGAAAAATCTATCGATGAGATAGTTAAGAAGGCCGCTGAAAAAGAGATTATCATTGAAAAATAACTTGAAATGAGTCGTCGTCACAACGTTAGATCCATTGCTCTCAGTCGTAACTACAATCAAAGGAAGGCTTTGATTAAAGGTTTACTTAATGCTTTGATCGAGCACGGTCATATTAACACCACTGTTACTCGAGCCAAAGTTACCAAGGGTTACTTTGACAAGTTGGCCGCCAAAGCTCAAAAGAAAGACATTCACTCTCGTCGTCAGATAGCCGCTTTTCTTTCCAGCCCTAAGTCTGCCAACAAACTTGTTGATCTCATAGCCCCATCAATGGCTGGTCGTACTGGTGGTTTTACTACCATCAAGAAAACCAACATTAGACGCGGTGATGCTTCTCCAATGGCTACTCTAGAACTCTGTGTTCCTTTACCCGAGCCAGTCAAAGAAGACAAGAAAGACAAAAAAGACAAGAAAGAAAAAGCAAAGGAAGCAAAGAAGATAAAGAAAGAGTCTAAGGTGAAAGCAAAAAAGACCGCTAAAACCAAGGCAACTAAAACTACTAAAAAATAATCATTAAAATCATGAAAACTACTCAACTAAAATCAGGTGACATTAAAAGAAGCTATCACTTAATTGATCTTAAGGGTGAAACCTTAGGTCGTATCTCTACTAAGATCGCCACTCTCCTAATTGGTAAGCACAAACCTGAATTTTCTACCCACATGGACAATGGTGATTTCGTTGTTGCTATCAACGCCAAGGACATCAAAGTTACTGGTAAAAAAATGACCGACAAACTTTATCAAAGTCACTCTGGTTACCCCGGTGGTTTCAAAGAACTTAGACTAGAGCAGCTCATGGCTAAAGATCCCCGCAAGGTTATTGAACACTCTGTTAAAGGAATGCTTCCTAAGAACAAACATCAGAAACCTCGTCTTCATCGTCTTAAGGTTTTTGTCGATGCTCAGCACACCTATCAAGATCATCTTAAGACTAGTAAAGTTATTAAAGAAAAAATAATTTAAAACATGGCTAAAAAACTCAGCAAGAAAAAATCTAACCCAATTCAACCTAAGAAGAAGATCGTTACTAAATCATCTACTTCTAAAAAAGAAATGGTTGCTCCTAAGGATGCTATTTATGCTGTTGGTCGTCGTAAGACTGCTTCTGCTAGAGTTAAGATTTTCCCAGGTAAACAAGAAATCTTAGTTAACGGTCGACCTGTTTCTAAGTACTGGCCTCTTGCTTCTCAAAAAGCTCGTTATGAACTTCCTTTCAAGGTCACCAACACTCTTAAGACTTACACCGCCACCGTCAAGGTTTATGGTTCTGGTATTAATGGTCAAGTGGACGCTTTTGTTCACGCCGTTGCTCGTGCTTTTGACAAGATTGACTCTGAAAAATATCGTCCTCTTTTAAGAAAAGAAAAATTACTTACCCGTGATCCTCGTATGAAGGAGACCAGAAAAGTTGGTCGTGGTGGTAAGGCTCGTTTCAAGAAGCAATCTCCAAAGCGTTAACCTTCTTTCACTTTCAATCAATCATTTGTTTTTGTCGGGATACTCGGAATTGAACCGAGGCTGGACGCACCCCATGCGCCCGTACTACCACTATACGATATCCCGAATTTAAAGTTTATATATTTTATCATTCTTAGCCGTAAAATCCATCTTGCAAAATGCTTTTTTCTCCCTATAATGAAATTACTAAGATCATAAATTAACCCGAAAATACATGGCTAGAAAAAGCTCTAAAAACACTAAAACACCTCTTGTTACTAAAACTGGTACCGATGAACGTCTCACCGCTGTTAATATAGCCATGGAGCAGATCGAGAAACAGTTTGGAGAAGGTTCTATCATGCGCTTAGGTGAAGATAATTTGGAGAAAAAGGTTCCTTCCATCTCTACTGGTTGTTTAAGTCTTGATCTCGCTTTGGGTGTTGGTGGTTTACCCCGTGGTCGTATTATTGAAGTTTTTGGTCCTGAAGCTAGTGGTAAGACCACTCTTTGTCTTCATGTTATTGCTGAGGCTCAGAAAAAAGGTGGCGTCGCCGCTTTCATTGATGTTGAGCATGCCCTTGACCCTACTCGTGCTGAGGCTATTGGTGTCAAACTAGATGAACTACTTTTGTCTCAACCAGACACTGGTGAACAGGCCTTAGAAATTGTCGAAACTCTTATCCGTTCCGGTGGTGTTGATGTTATTGTTATTGACTCTGTTGCCGCCCTTGTTCCCAAAGCCGAGATGGAAGGTGAGATGGGAGACACCGTTATTGGTCTACAAGCTCGTCTTATGAGTAAAGCCATGCGTAAACTAGCTGGTGTCATTAGTAAGTCCAAGACCATGGTTATATTCACCAACCAACTCAGAGAAAAGATTGGTGTTATGTTTGGCAATCCTGAAGTTACCTCTGGTGGCCGGGCCTTAAAGTTCTATGCCTCAGTTCGTATTGATATGCGCAAGATTGGTAACATTCAAGATGGTGACCAGATCGTTGGTAGCCGTCACCGTGTCAAGGTGGTCAAGAACAAAGTTGCTCCACCTTTCCGTTTAGCTGAACTCGACATTCTTAATGATGGTGGCATCTCTCATCTTGGTAGCCTTATTGATGTGGCTGTCGAAAAAGAAGTCATCGAGAAATCTGGCGCATTCCTAAAGTACGAGGGTAAGGTCTTGGCTCAGGGCAGGGAAGCTACCCGTCAGCTTTTAAAAGAGAATCATAAGTTAGCTGACAAGATTCAGAAGGAAGTCTATGCTAAAGTTCGTTCATGATTGATAACGATACTCTTCAACAACGCTTAAATCAGGTTGCTCTTCGTTTTATCACCTACAGAGATCGTTTAGAAGGTGAGATTATTAAGCGTCTTAAGTTGGAAGTCAAAAAGAAGCAGTACGGTGAAGAAGGGGAGAAGATGATTCCTGTTGTTGTTGAAAAGATAAGGGAAATGGGCTTAATTGATGATGTTCAATTTATTAAAGACTTCACCAGAATTCAGCTGGAGTCAAAACTTAAAGGACCTTACTTTATTTCTCGCCGTTTATTTCAACTGGGGGCTGATTCTAGTCTAGTTAAGTCACTCATGGTTGAGTTGATTGATGGGGAAAAGGAAGGTGTGGCTATTGATCAGGTTATCCAGCGCAAGTTTCCTCAGGGAATTAATGACCAAAAAGACAAAATTAGACTCTATAATCAGTTAAAATCACGCGGTTTTTCACATCAATCAATTAAAGAAAAGATTGACGCTTCCGTAACTAATAGAGTACAATAGGCGCAGATCGACGTTAATCTTATTAAATACAAATCTTTGTTTATATATGTTAGTTCCTCTTAATCTTGACCACTTTTCGTTTCGGGATTAATTTTGTATTTCTCTAGGTTTTCTTGATCTCCTTTATTATTTTTGTTTATTTATTATGTCTATATTTACCATCAAAACAGGTAAGCCTGTTAAAAAAATCATTTCAGATACTCCTTCTCAGGCTAAACCGGTCAGAAAAACAATCTCAAAACCAGTTGCTAGACCAACCAAAACGACTCCCAGACCTGTTACCAGATCAACAAGGCCTTCTCCTAGACCAGTTCAACGTTCCGCTTCTCGTTCTACATATCGTCCTGCATATCGTCCTACCCAACAACGTCCTTCAAGACCTGTTTCTAATCAGGTCAAAGCAAGCAACGACTCTCTAAAACTTTTCCAGGCTAAAGCTAGGGAAATAATTTTGGAGGCTCGTGATCAGGCTCTTCAGATCAAAGATGAAGCTAGTAAACAGGCCCGAGAACAGAAAATTGAAGTTCAAAAACAAACTCAAGATTTAAGAGAACAACAGTCTAAGATTGAAAGCTCAAAACAAGAACTTGAGTCTCATAAAGAAAATCTTCAACTTGATCAAAAAGAACTCGATCAAGATAAGAAAAAAATTGAAACGGATACACAAAAACTAGTTACCAAACTAGAAAAATCTTCTTCAATGACTGCTTCTGAAGCAAAGAAAGAGTTACTAGAACAAATTAAAAAAACTTCTCAAGCCGAAATGTCCAAACAAATTCGTGAAGCCGAGGAAAAAGCCAAAGTTGAGTCAGAAGACAAAGCTAAAGAAACCTTGGTTGAAGCCATGCGTGCTGGTGCTACTGATTATGTAGCCGAGTACACAGTTTCTACTGTTCCTATCCCCAATGAAGAAACCAAGTCACGCATCATCGGTAAAGAAGGTCGCAATATTAGAGCTTTTGAAAAAGCTTCTGGTGTTGACGTCATCATGGACGAGACTCCCGGTGAAGTTAAACTTTCTAGTTTTAACTCTATCCGTCGTGAAGTTGCTCGTCTAGCTCTAAATGAGCTGGTTAAGGATGGGCGTATACAACCATCTCGTATTGAAGAGTATCTAGAGAAAGCTAAACAAAGAGTTGAGCAGATCACCTTTCAAGAAGGTAAAAACCTCTGCCAAGCTGTTGGTGTGTACAGCCTACCTAAAGAGATCATCTCCATTCTTGGTCGTTTCAAGTTCCGTACTTCTTACGGTCAAAACATGGTTGCTCACAGTCTAGAAGTTGTTAATATTGGTACCAAGTTAGCTCAAGAAATTGGTGCCGACGTTGAGATCGTCAAGATGGGTTGTCTTTTACACGACATCGGTAAAGTTCTCGAAGGTGAAGGTAGTCACGTTCAACTGGGGGTTAAATTACTCAAGAAGTATGACCTACCTCAAGTTGTCATTGACGCTGTGGCTCAACACCACGAAGACGAAGACTTTAGTTCTCGCGAATCGGTTTTAGTCTACATTGCCGACGCCATCTCCGGTTCTCGTTCAGGAGCCCGTCGAGAAAATACTGAAGAGTACATTGAACGTATTTCCGAAATCGAGAAGATTGCTTCTAAACACCCTGGTGTTAGAGAAGCTTATGCTATTCAAGCTGGACGTGAAGTTCGAGTCATCGTTGATCCTGAAAAAGTCTCCGACGATGAGATGACCATTATAGCCACAGGTATACGCGACGATATTCAGAAAGATCTTACTTATCCAGGTACGATCAAGGTTAATGTTATTCGCGAAACCCGTACTTCTGAAACAGCCAACTAAGAAGGGGTTGTCAGTTAGCTGTTTTGGTGGTAATATCAATCAGTTGTAATTTTAAAAAGTTTTAAACTAGAGGAGGTGAAAATTTAAATGACTAAACAATCTTTAATCAATCAAGTAGCCAAAAAGGCACACTTAACCAAGAAAGCATCTAAAGAAGCTATTACTGTTTTTTTTGACGAGGTTTCTAACTCTTTATCCAAAGGGGAGAAAGTAGTGGTTTCCGGTTTCGGAACCTTCTATGTTTCCCGTGTTGACGACAAGCAAGTCGTTCCTTTCGGCAATGAAAGTGCTAGACAAACCGTTAAGAGCCATAAGGTAATTAATTTCAAAGTAGGTAAACCCCTTCGCAAACGAGTTTGGTAATCACCATGAAAAACTGTTT